>CALMHV010000380.1 GCA_937863905.1 uncultured Bacillota bacterium | reverse complement strand
GGGCCGAACCCGGCCCGGTGTGTCTTCGGGGCCCTGTGGACGACTCTGGGGATGGTCTGGGGACAAGTGTGGATAACCACCGCCCCCGGCCGGTTCTCTCCTGGTACAAGGCCTCTTCTGTCGGGGGGAAGAGTATGCCGGACGAGGTTGGGGACATCTGGAGGCAGGTTCTTTCTGCCGTGGAGTCGGAGATAGCGAAGCCGGGCTTCGACTCCTGGCTCAGGGGGACCCGCCCGCTCGGCAGCTTGGACAACACCATCTTTGTCGCCGTCCCGAGCTCCTTTGCGGCCCAGCACATCGAAGGCCGGTACCTCAACTTGATCCGGGCCACCCTGAGCGGCATCGTCGGGTACGAGATGCAGGTGCGGCTTGTCGTCTCACCCTCCGACTCCGAGGTCGCGGCCGGCGTCGACGCGACGCCACAGGTTCCCGCGGAAGTCGGGGTCGGGCTGCCCAACCAAGCGCTCAGCCTGTCCGGATCGGCGCCCGTCCCGATGCGACAGGTTTCCCCTTCGTCGTCCACGCGGGACCCGTTCACGGCCATCGTGCCGTTCCGCAAGAGTCCGGCGGCGACCCTCAACCCGAAGTACACTTTCGACAGCTTCGTCGTGGGGAACGCCAATCGTTTCGCCCACGCCGGGGCCCTAGCCGTCGCCGACTCCCCGGGTAAGGCCTACAACCCTCTCTTCATCTACGGTGGCACGGGCCTCGGCAAGACTCATCTCATGCAGGCCATCGGCCACCAAGCGGCCCGCAAGTTCCCGGACCTGGCCATCCTGTATGTCACCTCCGAGACCTTCACCAACGAACTGATCAACGCCATCCGCGACGACCGGACGATGGAGTTCAAGAACCGCTACCGGAACAACGACCTCTTGCTCGTGGACGACGTCCAGTTCATCGGGGGCAAGGACCGAACTCAGGAGGAGTTCTTCCACACCTACGAGGCCCTGACCGGAGCGAGTCATCAGATCGTCCTGACGAGCGACCGCCCCCCCAAGGAGATTCACCTCTTGGAGGAACGCCTCCGCTCCCGGTTTGAGGGCGGCCTCCTGGCCGACGTCCAGCCGCCGGACCTCGAGACCCGCGCGGCTATCCTCCGCAAGAAGGCCCAGCTCGAGTCGTTGCCGGTACCGGATGATGTCATCATGCACGTGGCCAACCTCGTGAACACCAACATCCGCGAACTCGAGGGCGCGCTTATCCGGATCGTGGCCTCGGCCTCGCTCGAGAACCGGCTGGTGACCCTGGAGATGGCCGAGAAGGCTCTCCACGATATCCTCCCCAGCCGGGTCGCGCGCCCAGCGACGATGGCCGACATCCAGCGGGCCGTGACCCGCTACTATGGGCTCACCGTGGAGGATCTCAAGAGCGAGAACCGGGCTCGCAAGGTTTCTCTGCCGCGTCAGGTGGCCATGTATCTTTGCCGCGAACTGACCGGCTCCTCACTTCCCCGGATCGGCCAAGAATTCGGCGGGCGGGACCACACCACGATCCTCCATGGTTGCGAGAAGATTGGCGCCGAACGGAAAACGAACCCCGAACTCGAGCAGATACTGAGAATGCTCCGGACCCAAATCCAAGACTCACAAACACAAACCTGAAACGTCCGGTTGAGAAACCTGTGGATTGGCGGTGGAGTTTATGTGGGTTTCTGTGAGTACTTCATCACTCGCCCCCTTTCTCTGTGGAAGAACCTTCTTCTTCTCCACAGTTCGTCCACAATCGACACGCCTCCCGAATCCTGTCGGAACAAGGGACTCAGAAGTCCATCCACTTTCCCACATGTCCTACTACAACAACTTGGTTAGAGTTAGATTCTTAAGGTAGAAGGAACCACTCGAACCACCTGTGAATAACTCCAAGACTACCTTGGTGGAAGGAGTCTCCCCATGAAGTTCAAGGTGGCTCAGGAAAACCTCGCTAGCAGTCTTCAGCTCGTCCAGAGGGCAGCCGCAGCTAGACCGACGATTCCCATTCTGTCCGGCGTCCTCGTCGAAACTTCCTCTAATGGACTAACCCTTACGGCTACGGACAACGAAATCGGGATTCGTTTGACGTTGCCCGCCATGATTGCCGAGGACGGAGCTTTTGTTTTTCCGGGCCGGCTGGGAGACATTGTCCGAAAGATTCCCTTTGGAGAGATCGCCTTCGAGATAGACAACTCGAACAACACAGCCAACATCAGTTGGGGACGCTCTCGGTTTGTGATCCATGGCTACTCGGCGGGAGAATTCCCGTCCTTACCGGAACCGGGCTCCGCGCCGGCTCTAGCGGTCAGCAAGACGGATCTTCGTAGACTCATTCGGCAGACCGGCTTTGCGGCTTCTCATGACGATAGTCGCCCCGTCTTCACGGGTGTCCTTCTTGTCGTGGCCGAGGGCAAGCTTCGTTTTGTCGCCACGGACGGGTTCCGTCTAGCTCTAGCTGAAGCGCCGGCCGACATTCCCGCGGACCAAACCTTTCGCGACGTTATCATCCCCAGCCGGGCCTTAGCCGAAGTAGCCCATGTTCTTGGGGAAGAAGGAGATGGCCCGGTTCGAATCGCCTTCAGCGACAATCGAGTCTTCTTTGAAGCCTCCCACGAGCGGGTCGTGTGCCGGCTCATTGAGGGTCAGTTTCCCCCGTATAAACAAGTCATCCCCCAGTCCTTTGTTACCAGGCTCGGCTGCAATACGCAGGACTTCTTAAGCGCGTGCGAACGGGCTTCCCTTATCGCCCACGAGGTTGGTCAGGCCGTGAAACTTGAGATCAGTGCCACGACGATGGTCATTTCGGCCAGCAAGCCCGAGCTGGGCAACGTCCGCGAGGAGATCTCCGTCGAGAGTCAAGGTGACCCGCTGGAGATTGCCTTCAACCCGAGGTATGTCATCGACGGTCTCCGTAATATCAGCGCGGAAAGGATGGCCTATGAGTTCACCGGGCCACTCTCTCCGACATGCATGTCTCCGGAGGACGGCAAGGAAAACTCATTCACCTACGTCGTGCTGCCGATGCGCGTAGGGTGACAAACCGACCCGGGTAGCAGGGACAAAACCTTGGAGTTCGAACAGGCCGAACTAAGGTGTTTTCGCCTCTATAGCCGCCTCGCGGTGCGTTTTGTCCCCGGGGTGAATGTTCTTACCGGCCCCAATGCTTCAGGGAAGAGCACGCTCCTGGAGGCCCTCGGCGTCCTGGCGGTGGGCCGTTCGTTCCGCGGCGCCGGCGACCAAGAGATGCTTCAAGCCGGGCAGACGGCCTACTACTTGGAGGGGCGTTTCGCCGGGCGTCACGGCAGCCACACGGCGCGGGTCGTCTACAGCCAGACGGAGCCGGGCGCGGCTGAGCGGGTTTCCCCCCCGGGGGAAGAGGGAGCCCCTTCGAGGAAAGCGGTCACGCTCGATGGCAATCCGGTCACCCGCACCGCGGAGATGGCGGGACGTATCCCGCTCCTCTCTTTCAGCCCGGACGACTTGGCTCTAGTCAAGGGCGGCCCCGTCGAGCGGCGCCGCTTTCTGGATGCGCTCCTCGGGCAGACCAACCCGGCCTACCGCGACCACCTCTCGCGCTACCAGCGCACTCTGGCTCAGCGGAACGCGCTCTTGAGCGACATGGCCGCCCGGAGGACAGGGGCCGAGTCAGCCGCGACAAGGCTGGAACCTTGGGACGAGAGCCTCGAAGCCGAGTCGGCCGCGGTCCAGGGCCTGCGGAAAGAAGCCTTGACCAGCCTGTCCCCAATCGCTGCGGCGGCCTTCGTTAGCATCGACACCCGGGTTCTGGATCTCGAATACCGACCGGACGAGTTCGACCGGCGGCGCCGGGGTGAGGAACTCCGCCGGGGCCTGACCCTGTCCGGGGCTCACCGCGACGAGGTGCTGGCCACCGTGGACGGCCGGGAAGCGCGGCGCTTCGCGTCCCAGGGGCAGCAGAGGTCGGTCGTGCTGTCTTTGAAGCTTGCGGCCTTGGACTTCCTGGAAGAGAAGGCTGGTGAGAAGCCCGTGCTCCTCCTTGATGATGTGCTGTCCGAACTCGACCCGAGACGGAGCGCCTCGCTCCTACCTTTGTTGCTTCGCGGGCAGACGTTTGTGACGACGACCGACCGCGAGGCTCTGGTCCGCGCCCTGGTCTCTAAAGACCTTCTGGAGGCCGTCGGCGGCTGGTTCTCGGTCGGCGGTGGCCAGGTCAACCTGGAGACGGGACCGTGAGGCGGGGGGGCGGGTCCCGCCGGCGTTCCGGGGGCGAGAAGCCCCTTGGGGAATCTGTCCTAGGTCTTCTCGACCACCTGAGCCTCGGCGCGGCCACGCGGGGTGCTCTGGCTATCGTCCGCTGGCCCGAGTTCGTCGGACCGCTGGCGGCCGAACACGCCCGGGCGCAGCACGTCCGCCGCGGTGTGCTGACCGTCGCGGTCGACTCGGCCGTGTGGGCCACGGAACTCTCGACACATATACCGGTGCTCCTGGAGAGAATAGGCTCGGCGCTCGGCTCGGGCGTGGTCACCGACGTGCGTTTCGTGGTCGGCCGGCGCGCGGCCTGGGGGCGGTCGGACCGGGGCGAGTCCGCCAGCGGATCCGCTTCCGAACCGTGGTCGCTCACGAGCGAAAGCCGGGTCTGGCCCGACCGCCGGGATCTGGCCTCGGTCTCCCTGTCCGACCGGGAACACGAGACTCTGCGTGAGGTCGCCGCCGCCATCCGCGACCCCGAGCTCGCCCAAGCTGCGGGGAGGTGGGCCGCCCTCACTCTCAAGGCCAGGCGCTGGTTGGCCGAGCAGACCGGCCGCCGCGGGGACGGAACGTGACATCCAGACATGCTCTTTCACCTAGGGGAAGACCGCTCGCTCCGGCTGGACCGGCTTACCGCCCTGCTCGACTTCGGGCTCTTCCTGCGCAACCCGGTCAACCGGGAGTTCCTCCAACTCGCCGGGAGCGAGGGACGTCTGGAGGCAGTCCCGTCGGGACTATCTCCCGAAACCCTGGTCCTGGCCGGCCGCCAAGTGCGTCTCTCCTCGATCTCCCGGCAGACTCTGGCCGGAAGAGCCGCCAGGACGCTGCCTAGGGGATGGGCTCCGGAAAGGCCCAGCTAGAGCGGCAATCCCCAGGCCGAGCCCGCCTTGAGCCGACCCGCAGGACTGTGGTATAATCTGGGGCAGACGGGCCCGGGCTGCGGCCCGTTCCCGCTGTCTGAGGGGCGGTCTTCCCGTGGATAGGCCTCCGACCAAGCCGCAAGAGCCGCGAGATGCGGCGCCGAAGAAGCCGCGAGCGGCGGCGACCGGCTACACCGCTGAGCACATCCAGGTCCTCGAGGGTCTGGAGGCGGTGCGCCGGCGGCCGAGCATGTACATCGGGTCCACCGGGCCCAAGGGCCTCCACCATCTCATCTACGAGGTCGTCGACAACGCGGTCGACGAGGCCTTGGCCGGTTTCTGCACCGAGATCAACGTCACGCTGGCCGCGGACGGCAGTTGTTCGGTCATGGACAACGGTCGCGGTATCCCCATCGGCATTCACCCCAAGCTGAAGCGTCCGGGGGTGGAGGTCGCCCTCACGATCCTCCACGCCGGCTCCAAGTTCGACGGGCAGATCTACAAGGTCTCCGGCGGACTCCACGGGGTCGGCGTTTCGGTGGTCAATGCCCTCTCCGAGTGGCTGAAGGTCACCGTGGAGCAGGACGGCGGCCGCTGGGAGCAGAGCTACTCCCGCGGCAAGGTCGTCACCCAGCTCAAGCGGGTCGGCGCCTCCGACCGCACCGGGACGGTTGTGGCCTTCTCGCCCGATCCGGGGATTTTCGATGAGACCGGGTTCAGCTACGATACGGTCGCCCAGCGCTTGCGCGAGCTGGGCTTCCTCAACCGGGGCCTGAAGATAACTCTCCTGGAGGAGACGACCCGCCGGGAGAACATCTTCCACTATGAGGGAGGCATCCTCTCCTTCGTCGAGGCCCTGAACAAGAACAAGGACGTCCTCCATCCCAAGCCGATCTACATCAACGCCGACCGCGACCGCCAAAGCGTCGAGGTGGCGATGCAGTACACGGATGGCTACGTGGAGACCCTGCTCTCCTTCGCCAACACCATCAAGACCGGCGAAGGCGGAACCCACGAGGCCGGTTTCAAGATGGCCCTCACCCGCGTGGTCAACGACTACGCCCGAAAGGCCGGTATCCTCAAGGAGAGCGAGCCCAACCTCTCGGGCGAGGACATTCGAGAGGGCCTTACGGCCATCCTCAGCGTGAAACTCTCCGACCCGCAGTTCGAGGGCCAGACGAAGGAGAAGCTGGGGAACGGCGACACGCGCGGCATCGTGGACTCGGTCGTCGGCGAACAGCTGACCGCCTACCTCGAGGAGAATCCGGCCATCGCCAAGCGCGTCCTGGAGAAGTCCGTGAACGCCTACCGGGCCCGCGAGGCGGCGCGCAAGGCCAGGGAACTGACGCGGCGGAAGAGCGCCCTTGAGATATCCGCCCTCCCCGGCAAGCTCACGGACTGCTCGGTCCGCGACCCGGAACTGGCCGAACTCTTCCTGGTGGAGGGTGACTCGGCCGGCGGCTCGGCCAAGCAGGGTCGCGACCGCCGCATCCAGGCCATCCTGCCGCTGCGCGGCAAGATCATCAACGTGGAGAAGGCCCGCCTCGACCGCATCCTGGCCAACGAGGAGATACGGGCCATCATCACCGCCGTCGGGACGGGCATCGCCGACGAGTTCTCGCTGGTCAAGGCCCGCTATCACAAGATAGTCATCATGACCGACGCCGACGTGGACGGGTCGCACATCCGGACCCTGCTCCTTTTGTTCTTCTACCGCTACATGGAGCGGCTCATCGAAGCCGGGTTCGTCTATATCGCCCAACCCCCGCTCTACCTTGTCCGCAGGGGCAAGGAGGAGCGGTACTGCTACGACGAGGGCCAGCTCAGGGTGGCCCTGGAGAGCGTGGGTCGCTCGGGGGCCAGCATCCAGCGGTTCAAGGGTCTCGGCGAGATGAACGCCGAACAGCTCTGGGACACGACCATGAACCCGGAGACCAGGACGCTTCAGAGGGTGCAAATCGGGGACGCGTTGGCGGCCAACGAGATCTTCACCATCCTCATGGGCGACAAGGTCGAACCCAGGCGCGAGTTCATCGAGCTTAACGCCCACCAGGTCCGGAACCTGGATACGGTCGGGTAGGTCGGCAGTCGGGGGTGAGGCGACATGGCGGAGACCGGCGGCGAGCATAGGCACGGGCGAATCGTGCCCGTCGCCATTGAGGAAGAGGTCCAGCGGTCCTACATCGACTACGCCATGAGCGTCATCGTGGGCCGCGCCCTCCCGGACGTCCGCGACGGACTGAAGCCGGTCCATCGCCGTATCCTCCACGCCATGCGCGAGGAAGGCATGACCCCGGACAAGCCCTACAAGAAGTCGGCGCGCGTCGTCGGCCAGGTCCTCGCCAAGTACCACCCCCACGGTGACGCCGCGGTCTACGATACGGTCGTCCGGATGGCCCAGGATTTCGCCATCAGGTACCCCCTCGTGGACGGGCACGGTAACTTCGGTTCCCTGGACGGGGACCCGCCGGCGGCCATGCGTTACACCGAGGTCCGTCTGGCGCGCCTGGCCATGGAGCTTCTCCGCGACATCGACAAGGATACCGTCGACTTCGTCCCCAACTTCGACGAGTCGGAGACGGAGCCGGTCATCCTCCCGGCTCGCTTCCCGAACATCCTGGTCAATGGATCGTCCGGCATCGCCGTCGGTATGGCCACCAACATCCCCCCGCACAACCTAGGGGAGGTCATCGACGCTCTGGTGACCATGATCGACGAGCCGGAGACCACCGACCTCAAGTGCCTCATGGGTATCATCAAGGGTCCGGACTTCCCGACGGGGGCCTACATCCTCGGCCGCGAGGGCATCCGCCAGGCCTACCAGACCGGCCGCGGCCTCGTCAGCATGCGAGCCAAGACGCTGATAGAGACGACCAAGGCGGGCAAGACCCGCATCGTGGTCTCCGAGATTCCCTATCAGGTCAACAAGGCCACCCTCATCGAGCGCATCGCCCAACTGGTGCGGGACAAGAAGCTGGAAGGGGTCACCGACCTCCGCGACGAGAGCGACCGCCACGGCGTGAGGGTCGTGATGGAACTGCGACGCGAGGCCGACCCGAACGTCATCCTGAACCGGTTGTTCAAGTACACGCAGATGCAGGAGACGTTCGGCGTCATCCTCCTGGCCCTGGTCGAGGGGCGCCCCCGCATCCTCAACCTGCAGGAGATCCTCGACCACTATCTGGCCTACCAGAAAGAGGTCATTGTCCGCCGGACCAAGTTCGAGCTCGCCAAGGCGGAGGCCAGGGCCCACATCCTCGAGGGTCTGCGTATCGCCCTCAACAATCTCGATGCCGTTATCAAACTCATCCGCGCCTCCAAGGACCGCGACTCGGCCCGGGAAGGCCTGATGCGGGAGTTCGGCCTCTCCGAGAAGCAGGCCACGGCCATCTTGGAGATGCGTCTCCAGCAGCTTACCGCTCTGGAGCGCGACAAGATCGAGGCCGAATACGAGGAACTGTCCAAGGCCATCGAGTACCTGCTGGCGGTCCTCGGGAGCGAGCGGATGGTCATGCAGATCATCCGGCGCGAGCTCCTGGAGGTGAAGGAGAAGTTCGACGACCCGCGGCGCACCGTCATCACCATCGGCGCGCTGAGCCAGGACTTCGACGTCGAGGATCTCATCGCCGAAGAGGATATCGTCGTGACCATGACCCACCAGGGGTACGTCAAGCGGTTGCCGGCCGACACCTACCGCATCCAGCGGCGGGGTGGGCGGGGCATCGCCGGGATGGGAACAAAGGAAGAGGACTTCGTCGAACGCCTCTTCGTCACCACGACGCACAACAATCTTCTCTTCTTCAGCAACAAGGGCCGGGTCTACCGACTCAAGGCCCACGAGGTCCCGGAGGCTGGGCGCACGGCCAAGGGTACGGCGGTCATCAACTTGGTCCCGGTCGAACCGGGGGAGATCATTTCCGCGGTCATCCCGGTCCGCGACTTCTCCCCGGGCTCCCACCTCTTCATGGCCACGCGCCGGGGCATCGTCAAGCGGACCGAACTCTCCGAGTACGACACGGCCCGGCGGGGCGGTCTCATTGCCATCGCCTTGGACGAGGGGGATGAACTGGTCGGGGTCAGGCACGCGACCACCGGCGAGGAGGTCATCCTGGCGACGCGGCTCGGCAAAGCCATCCGGTTCTCGGTCGACCAGGTGCGGGCGATGGGCCGCCCGGCCCGGGGCGTCAAGGGCATCACCCTCCGGACCGACGACGAGGTCGTGTCGATGGACCCCATCCGGGTGGGCGCCGCGGTGCTGACCATCAGCGCCAGGGGTCTCGGCAAGCGTACGCCTGTGGATGAGTATCCCACTCGTTTGCGCGGCGGCAAAGGGGTCATCAACCTTCAGATAACCTCACGGACCGGCGAGGTCATCGGCATCCGCATGGTCAGCCCGGGCGATGAGATCATGATCATCTCGGGCAAGGGGACGGTCATCCGCATCCCCGTAGACGGAATCCGCATCTGCGGCCGCAACACCCAGGGCGTCTCGCTCATGCGCTCGAACCAGGGCAGTTCCGTCGTCGCCTTCGGCCGGGTCGTGGGCCGGGATGAGGCCTAGGGCGGGCGCGGCCGGCGGCGGAGGCGTGCGGGTCTTCGGGCACACCGCCGACATCGGTCTCGCCGTCAGGGGAACGACCCTGGAGGACCTCTTCGCCTGGGCGGCGGTCGGTCTCACGCGGCTGGCCGTGCGCCCGCAGCGGCGGCCGCGGGCCGCCGGGTCGACCGGGGAAGCCGCCGGCCCGCAGGCCTTGGCTCCGCGCCGGATACCCGTCTCCGTCCCCCCGGCTCCCGACCCCGAAGGGCTCCTCGTCGGCTGGCTGAACTTCCTCATCTATCTCCTCGAGACGGAGGGTCTGGCTTACTCGGCCGGTACTCTGAGAGCGCGGAGAGAGACCGATGGCCTGTGGCGCCTGACCGGGGAACTCGCGGCTCGCCCGGTGCCCCCCCGCGGCCTGAGGACGACGGTCAAGGCCGCCACCTACCACGGCCTGAGAGTGGAGTGGTCGCCGGGTCCGACGCCAGAGAACCCAGGCGGGGGGCTCTTCCGGGCGCGAGTCATTCTTGACGTGTAGTCTGGGGGTATCGGCGTGGGTGACGAGTGGAAGGGTCCGCTGCGGCAGGTCGGCGAGTGCCGCTGGGAGATTCCCGCGAGCTACAAGAAGGCCATGCGCACCTCCGGGCTCATCTACGCCAGCCCGGAGATGGTCAAGGACATCCTGTCCGACCAGGCTCCGGAGCAGGTCGCCAATGTGGCCTGCCTGCCCGGAGTGGTCGGGCTTTCCCTCGCCATGCCCGACATCCACTGGGGGTACGGGTTTCCCATCGGGGGTGTCGCGGCCTTCGACGCCGAGGAGGGCATCATCTCTCCCGGGGGTGTCGGCTACGACATCAACTGCGGGATGCGGCTCCTCAGGTCGGATCTGACCCTTGACGACGTCGCGCCGCGCCTGAACGACCTTATGGACGACCTGGCCCAGACCGTGCCGGCCGGCGTCGGTTCGGAAGGGCCCATCAAGTTGTCGCGAAGCGACCTCGCCGACGTCCTGGTCCGGGGGGCGGCTTGGGCCGCGGAACACGGCTACGGGTGGCCCGAGGACGTGGGCCGCCTGGAGGAGCGCGGCGCCCTGGCCGGAGCCGACGCCACCAAGGTGAGCGGAGAGGCCAAGAAGCGCGGCCTCCGCCAGCTCGGCACCCTGGGCTCGGGCAACCACTTCGTCGAGATCCAGGTCATCGAGGACGTCTATGACCTAGTCCTGGCCCGGGCCTTTGGGCTGGCCAAGGGTCAGATAGTGGTGATGGTTCACTCCGGTTCGCGGGGTCTCGGGCACCAGGTCTGCACCGACTACCTGGCCGTGATGGACCTGGCCGTGCAGCGGTACGGCACCAACCTGCCCGACCGCCAGCTCGCCTGTGCCCCGGTTCGCTCGGATGAGGGGCGAGACTACTTCGCGGCCATGGCCGGGGCCGCCAACTACGCTTGGGCCAACCGCACGTGCCTGGCCCATTGGGTGCGGGAGGCGTTCGCCCGCCAGTTTGGGCGGCCGGCGAGAGCCCTGGGGCTGGATGTGGTCTACGACGTCGCCCACAACATAGCCAAGTTCGAGAAGCACGAGGTGGCGGGCGAGCCCGGCCTGCGGCGCAAGGCCCTCCTCTGCGTCCACCGGAAGGGCGCCACGCGCGCTTTCCCGGCGGGCCACCCCGACGTGGTGGAGGCCTACCGGGCCGCCGGGCAGCCTGTCCTCGTGCCCGGGAACATGGGGACCCACTCTTATGTCCTGGTCGGAACGGAGCAGGCCCTCGCTGAGACGTGGGGTTCCACCTGCCACGGCGCCGGTCGCCGGTTGTCGCGCTCGGCCGCCAAGCGGCAGGTCCGCGGGTCGGAACTCCGGCGGCAGCTGGAGGCCCAAGGCATCCAGGTCCGCTCGCACTCCGACGCCGGGCTGGCCGAGGAGGCCCCCTTGGCCTACAAGGACGTCGACCAGGTCGTGAACGCGGCCGAACGGGCCGGGCTCTCCCGGCGCGTCGTCCGGATGCGCCCACTGGGCGTGCTCAAGGGCTAGGCCCAGCCGTCCGCGGCCGTTCCCGGGCGGCGGCCCGTCCCGGGGTAAGACTAGACGCGAGGCCCGGTTGGGTTGTAGTCTGGACCAGGGACGGGGCGAGAAGCGCCCGCTGGCCGGCAAGCCTTAGACTAGAACAGGTCCGTAAAGGAGAGATCGGAGATGGCGGCAAGGACGGCGAAGGCCGAGAAAGGGACGTGGCGGGTAAAGAAAGGCCTCGCCGAGATGCTCAAAGGCGGGGTGATCATGGACGTCACCACGCCCGAACAGGCCAAGATAGCTGAGGACGCCGGCGCTGTCGCCGTCATGGCTTTGGAGCGCGTCCCCGCGGACATCCGGGCGGCGGGCGGCGTGGCCCGCATGGCCGACCCGACGATCATCATCAAGATCATGGAGACCGTGACCATCCCGGTCATGGCCAAGGCCCGCATCGGTCACTTTGTCGAGGCCCAGATTCTTGAGGCCCTCGGTGTGGACTACATCGACGAGAGCGAAGTCCTTACCCCGGCCGACGAGGAGCACCACATCGATAAGAACCGTTTCCGGGTACCGTTCGTCTGCGGCGCCCGCAATCTCGGCGAAGCCCTGCGGCGCATCGCTGAGGGCGCGGCCATGGTCCGGACCAAGGGCGAGCCCGGGACGGGCAACGTGGTCGAGGCCGTGCGGCACATGCGCGCGGTCATGGCCGAGGTCCGCAAGGTCAAGGGGATGGCCGAGGAGGAACTGGCCACCGAGGCCAAGCTGCTGGGCGCCCCGCTCGGGCTGCTCCAGGAGGTCAAGCGACTCGGCGGCCTACCCGTCGTGAACTTCTCGGCCGGCGGCATCGCCACTCCGGCGGACGCGGCCCTCATGATGCAACTCGGTGCGGACGGCATCTTTGTCGGGTCGGGCATCTTCAAGTCCGGAAACCCGGCGGCGCGGGCCAGGGCCATCGTCAGGGCGACGACGCACTTCGACGACCCGGGCGTCTTGGCCGAGGTGTCGAAGGACCTCGGCGAGGCCATGCCTGGCCTCGAGATGGCGAGCATCAAGAAGGAAGACCGCATGCAGGAGCGCGGCTGGTAGGGGGAGGACCCGACATCGTGGCTGGTAGTTCCAACAGCGGCGCTCCCCGCATCGGCGTCCTCGCCCTACAGGGGGCCGTTTCCGAGCATCTTGACGCCGTCAGGGCGGCCCGGGCCGTGCCCGTGGCCGTGAGAAGGGTGGACCAGCTCGCCGGGCTCGCCGGCCTCATCATCCCCGGCGGGGAAAGCACTGTCATCGGGCGGCTCGCCCAGGAACACGGGTTTGTCGAGGCCATCCCCAAGGAAGCGGCCCGGGGGATGGCGGTGTGGGGGACCTGCGCCGGCCTCATCTTCCTGGCCAAGGACATCAAGGGCGGCCTCCCCGGGCAGCCCCGCCTGGGGCTCATGGACATCACGGCCGTCCGCAACGGTTTCGGCCGCCAGGTGGACAGTTTCGAGGCCGACCTCGCCGTAGGCGGGATAGGCGGGAGGCCGTTCCGGGGAGTCTTCATCCGGGCGCCGTACATCGAGCAGGTTGGGGCAGGGGTAGAGGTGCTGGCGGAGTTCGACGGCAAGGTTGTTGCCGCCAGGCAGGGACGCCTTCTGGCGACCGCCTTTCACCCCGAACTCGCCGGCGACGCGCGAGTCCACCGCTACTTCCTCGGGATGGCGAGGAAGACACCGTAGCCGCAAGCCTCGCGTACCGCCGCGACCGCGACCGGGCGGCCCGGGACGCCCACAAGCCCCCTACCTGTGGTAGAGTGTGTCGTGGCTAGCCTTCGAACCTCGAACATCCTCACCGTCGTCCAGACGCTCAGGGGCAACACGCGGGTCGCGGTCCTCCTCGAACCGATGTGGGGCATCCCGTTCGTCCTCTGCAACTTCTACCTCAGCCTCTACATGAAGAGTCTGGGCGTGACCGACCAAGAGATCGGGTACCTCATCTCCCTGGGCCTCCTCTGCGGCTCAGCCACGGCTTTCGCCGGCGGCCTCCTGGTCGACCGCCTCGGGCGGAAGAAATCCACCCTCATCTTCGACCTCCTGGCCTGGCCGGTGAGCCTGGGGCTCTACGCCCTGGCCGGCGGCTTTTGGGGCTTTGCCATCGGCATGGCGGCCAACAGCTTCGTGCGCATCGCCACGGTTGGCTGGAACCTCATGGTCATCGAGGACGCCGACAACGAGCAGCGGATAGCGGCCTTCAACTTCCTCAACGTGGTGACGGTGTCGACGGGCATCCTGACCCCCCTGGCCGGGCTGCTCGTCAGGTACCTGGGCATCATCCCCGCCGAGCGGGTCTTACTCATCTTCGCCGTCATCAGCATCACCACGCAGATCCTGGTTCGAAACCACCTCTTCACGGAGACGAGAATCGGGGAGCGCATCCTGAAGGAGCGGCGCGAGAAACCCAACGGACGGTCCGCCCCCCTCGCTTCCTACCGCGACGCCTTTGCCGCCCTACGCAACTCGCGCCTGCGCCGGGTGATGAGCCTGGTCATTCTCTACATGCTCTTCATGCCCGTAGCGTCGCTCTCGAGCCTCTACTTCGCTCCCTACCTGACGGAGTCGCTGGGGCTCGCCACGGCCGCCATCTCCCTCCTCGGCGGCCTCTACTCGGCGGTTCTGATGGTGATGTTCGTCCTCGTCGTCCCTCTCATCAGCCGCGGGAACCGGCTGAGCCACATGCTGACCGGGCTGGTCCTGCAAGTCGCCGCCTTGGTTGCCTTCATCGTCATCCCGCCTGGGAGCTTCGCTCTAGCCGGGCTGGCGGTCGTCGCGTACGCCGTCGGCTTCGCCCTCTTCAAGCCCTTCATGGACTCGGCCCTGGCCGAGGCGACCGAGGGCCGCAGCCGGGTCGGCATCTACGCCCTGAACAACACCCTCATCAGCCTCTTCGGCGCCGCGGCCGCCTTCTTCTCGGGGCACCTCTTCCACCTGCTCCCGTCGGCGGTCTGGATGTTGGGCATCGGCATCCTTCTCGGGTGCGCGGGCATCCTGGTCTCGTTCCGGCGCACGGGTTTCGCGCCGGCCGGCGATCTCCGACCGTTGCCAGACCGGCGGGCGCCACTGTATAATGCCTCCATCCCCATAGTGGGCGATGACGGGACGAGTAGGTCTCCCGCCGGTAACGAGAGAGGCGGCGCAAGGGTGTGAGCCGCCCCGGCGAAGACCGAAATCCAGCCCGGAGCTCCAGGCGAGACGGGCCGCGGCCAGAGGGCGGCTGGTCGAAACCGGCGGGCGGGCCCGATACAGCCCGAGCGAGAGGCCAGCCCCACGCGGGGTCAGGCCTGAACAGGGTGGCACCGCGTTCACCACGCCCCTGGCCATTGGCCGGGGGCTTTTGTTTGGCCGGCCGACAGGCCGGCGGACAGGCCGGCGGACAAACCAGCGCCTAAACGGGTTACGGAGGGCGGACCAATGACCAGGCTCACGGTTTCGGCGGACATCGGTATCTTCGGGGGTTCGGGCTTCTATGAACTCCTGGGTAAGGATGCGCAGGACGTTTGGGTCGACACGCCCTACGGCCTCCCCAGCGACGTCATCACCGTGGGTGAGTTCGAGGGCCGGCGGGTGGCCTTCCTCCCCAGGCACGGCCGGGGGCACCAGTACCCTCCGCACAAGGTGAACTATCGCGCCAACGTCTGGGCCATGAGGGAACTGGGGGTCCACACCGTGTTCGGGCCGTGCGCCGCCGGCAGTCTGCAGCCGCACGTGAAACCAGGCGACTTCGTGGTCTGCGACCAGCTCGTGGACCGCACCACCGGCCGCGTCGGGACCTTCTTCGACGGCCCCATCGTCGTCCACCCGAGTCTGGCCGACCCCTACTGCCCGCGGCTGCGCCGCGTCCTCGTCGAGGAGGCGAAGAAGCTCGGCATCACCGTGCACGATGGCGGGACGATCGTGACCATCGAGGGTCCGCGCTTCTCCACCCGGGCGGAATCGAAGTGGTTCCGCTCGGCCGGCTGGGAGGTCATCGGGATGACCCAGTTCCCGGAGGCTATCCTGTCGCGCGAGTTGAACCTGTGCTACGGCAATGTGGCGCTGATCACGGACGCTGATTCCGGCCTTGAAGGCGACGCGAGCGTCCCGCCGGTGACGCACGAGGGTGTGCTTGAGGTCTTCAAGGCCAATAACCACCGCCTGGTCGGGCTCCTGCGGGCCGCTGTCCGCCGGGTCTCGCCCGACCCGTCCTGCGCCTGCCACTCGACGGTGACGATGCCGGGGGCGAAGTAGCGTGGGCGAGCAGCGGCCATCGGGGCCGGACGCGGCGCCCCCCCGCCCGGGCTGCGGCTCGGTCCGGGCCGTGCGGCTGGGTGAGGGCGAGGTCGTCTTCCTCGACCAAACCAAGTTGCCGGGGAAGATAGAGTTCCTGGCGGCCCGGTCCGTCGAGGAGGTCGCCCGGGCCATCGAGACCATGGTCGTGCGTGGGGCGCCGGCCATCGGCATCGCCGCCGCTTTCGGGCTGGCGCTTCAGGCCGATCTCGCGGTCGGGCCGGCCACCGTGGGCGCGGGGGCCGCTTCCCCCGCGGTCCTTACGCCCGAGGCCTTCCTCGCCGGCTTCGCCGCCGCCGCGGAGCGCCTGGCCCGCACCCGGCCGACGGCCGTCAACCTCTTCTGGGCCATCGACCGCATGCAGCGGGTGGCCCGGGAAGCGGTGGTCGCCGCCTCGCCGGGAGACACGGCCCCCGCCGGCCCCTACGCTCCAGGGTGGTTGGCCGCCGCCCGCGACCGCATCCGGGCCGAGGCCTTGGAAATCGCCGCTGCCGACGAGCGGGCCAACCGGGAGATAGGCCGGTTCGGCCAGGAGCTGTTGCCCGGGAAATGCCGCATCCTCACGCACTGTAACGCGGGGGCTTTGGCCACCGGAGGCTACGGCACGGCCCTCGGCATCATCCGCGCCGCGGTCGAGGCCGGCAAGGACGTCAGCGTCTTTGTCGACGAGACCCGGCCCCTCTGGCAGGGCGCGCGCCTGACGGCCTGGGAACTGCTCCAGGAGGGTATCCCGGCCACGCTCATCACGGACAGCATGGCCGGGTGGTTCATGAGCCAGGGGCAGGTCGACGTGGTCATCGTCGGGGCCGACCGCATCGCGGCCAACGGTGACACGGCCAACAAGATCGGGACCTACTCTGTGGCCGTCCTGGCCGCCGCGCATGGTATCCCGGTCTACGTTGCCGCCCCGCGGTCGACAATAGACGTGAGGACATCAAACGGCCGCGACATCGTCATCGAGCAGCGGGCCGCCGAGGAGGTCTCGCGGCCCTACGGCCTGGAAGTGGCGCCGCCCGGGGTCGTGGTGGCCAACCCGGCCTTCGACGTCACGCCGGCCCGCCTCATCGCGGCCATCGTGACCGAGGCGGGCGTCGCCCGCCCGCCGTTCGAGCGAAGCCTGGCGGAGTTGCTGGCCCGGCCCTAGGAGCCACGCCGGCGCCGGTTGGGCGAGCCGTCTCGGCGGGTCCCGCCGAGAGGTAGGAAGCGAAGGGGGAAGGACCCATGCTCGACCTCAAGTTCATCCGGACGAACGCGGACCTGGTCCGCGAGGGCCTTCGGAAGAAGAACATCCCCGCCGACCTCGACGGCCTGCTGGCCGCCGACAGGCGCTGGCGCGACCTTCTGGCCGAAGTCGAGGAACGGCGCGCGGTGCGCAACCGGGTGAGCGAGGAGATAGCGGCCAAGAAGAAGGCCGGTCAGCCCGCCGAGACCCAGATTACCGAGATGCGCCAGGTGGCCGACCGCATCCGCGACCTCGAGACGGACCTCAAGGAGGTCGAGGACACCATCGGCCGGCTGGTCCTGGAGATCCCGAACCTCCCCCACCCGGCCGTCCCGGTCGGGCCGGACGCCGGCGCCAACGTGGAGCGCCGGCGCGTCGGAGAGCCCCGAGCCTTCACCTTCAAGCCCAAGGCCCACTGGGACATCGGGACCGAGCTTGGCGTCCTCGACTTCGCGCGGGCGGCCAAGATAACCGGGGCCCGGTTCACCGTCTTCATGGACGCCGGGGCCCGCTTGGTCCGCGCCCTCATCGACTTCATGCTCGACCTCCATACCTCGGAGCACGGCTACCGCGAGGTGGCCCCGCCCTTCATGGTCAACGCGGCCAGCATGACCGGGACAGGCAACTTCCCGAAGTACCGCCAGGACGTCTTCGGCCTCCAGGAGTTCGACTACTACCTCGTGCCGACGGCCGAGGTGCCGGTGACGAACCTCCACCGCGACGAGACTCTCGATGGCGCCGCGCTTCCCATCTGCTACGTCGCCTACACGCCCTGCTTCCGGTCGGAGGCCGGGGCGGCCGGCCGCGACACGCGGGGGCTCGTTCGCCAGCACCAGTTCGACAAGGTCGAACTCGTCAAGTTCGTGATGCCGGAGACGTCGTACGACGAACTCGAGACGCTGACGGCCGCGGCCGCCGAGGTCCTGCGCCGTCTTGAGCTCCCGTACCGGGTCGTCGAGATGTGCACCGGCGACCTCGGCTTCACCGCGGCCAAGAAATACGACCTCGAAGTCTGGATGCCCGGCTACGACAATTACGTCGAAATATCGTCGTGCGCCAACTTCGAGGACTTCCAGGCGCGCCGGGCCAACATCCGCTTCCGCCGCGCGGCGGGGGCCAAGCCGGAATTCGTTCACACGCTCAACGGCTCGGGCCTCGCTGTCGGCCGGTGCGTCGCCGCCATCCTCGAGAACTACCAGGAAGAGGACGGCAGCGTGACCATCCCGGAGGCCTTGCGGCCGTACATGCGGGGACGGAAGAGCCTCGAACCGGCCGAGAGGATCAAGATCGTGTCGCCGTAGGAGGACCGGCAAGAGCCGCAGGCCGCGGCCCGGTCGGGTGCGTCGCGTTGCGTTCAGCGGGTGCACGTGCTACATTCTGTGTGCCATCCGCATCGTTTGCGTTCCGTCGTTTTGCGGAGGGGTATCGTAACGGCAACGAACCGGTCTTGAAAACCGGCGCCCTCGCGGGCATGCGGGTTCGAATCCCGCCCCCTCCGCCATGGCCTTGCCTTGAGCATCGTGTTTTCGTATGCTATCCTAGTCAGGCTACAAAGCGTTTCGTCGTTGTCCTCAGCGACGCATCCGCCTATTTGAAAAGTTCATAGCGGAGAGGTGGGTGAGTGGCTGAAACCAAGCGCCTGCTAAGCGTTTGAGGGGGTCCCTAAAACCTCCTCCGAGGGTTCGAATCCCTCCCTCTCCGCCAGGTTTGTGTGCGCCGGTAGCTCAGCTGGATTAGAGCGACTGACTACGGATCAGTAGGCCAGGGGTTCAAGTCCTCTCCGGCGCACCATTGGCTTTATGTGTCAAGCGCCCGTAGCTCAGGTGGACAGAGCAAGGGATTCCTAATCCCTGTGCCGGGGGTTCGAGTCCCTCCGGGCGCACCATTTTGCCTGAACGCCAAGCGGGCCGGGAGCAGGCCGCACCGGCGCGCCGGCGACAGGCCGGACGGGCGGGCCGACGTGACGGACGAGACCTTCATGCATCTGGCCTTGGCTGAGGCCAGAGTGGCGGCTGAGGCCGGCGAGGTCCCGATCGGCGCCGTGCTCGTCAGGGGCGGCGAGGTCATCGCCCGGGGGCGCAACCTCCGGGAGACCCTCTCCGACCCAACGGCCCACGCCGAGATCGTGGTCCTGCGCGAGGCCGCGCGGGCCAAGGGCACCTGGCACCTCGAGGACACGACCCTGTACGTGACCCTCGAGCCCTGCCCGATGTGCGCGGGGGCTCTTGTCCTCGCCCGGGTCGCCCGGCTCGTCTACGGGGTGCCCGACCCGAAGGCCGGGGCGGCCGGGACGCTCATGAACGTGGCCCAGGACGAACGGCTCAATCACCGTCTCGAAGTGACGAGCGGGGTCCTGGCCGACGAGTGCGGCGCCGTCCTCAAGGAGTTTTTCCAGGCCAGGCGGTAA
>CALMHV010000379.1 GCA_937863905.1 uncultured Bacillota bacterium | reverse complement strand
CAGGTACGACGCGTGCCGCGAGGCCGCCTGGCCCAGACTCAAGTCGTAGGCCATGGCGGGAAGGCCCGCCGACACCCGCAAGGCATTCAGGTAGTCCAAGGCGAGTTGGCCCTCGGCATCCGGCCCGGAAAGCCTGGCCACGGCGTCGATGGCTACAGTGAAGTCATATTCCGAAACGAGGGGCTCGTAGCCGTCCATCTCCACCACGAGCCTCACGTGGTGTCCCCCCGGAGTCAGAGGCGCGGGCGGCACATACCGCAGACACCCGGACGCCGGGTCCCACGTGACCGGGACACTCTGCCCGTCAAGCCACATCTGCGCCGTGGGCTCGGGGTCGCCGGGGTCCAAGGCGAGGCGCTGTCCGATGACCGGACGCGAGAGGCCGATGGTGTCCTGCGGGAAGGCCGGCCAGTAGCCGTAGGCCAGGGCCAATTGCGGGACAACGAGCGCGAGCAGGATGACGACGACCGCTAGCAGGCAACGCCGGGGCGACAAGGCGGACTCCACAGGCGGGAACCTCGGCTTTCTTTGGCGAGTTGTCTTCTCTCCGCGTCGGCCCAACGGCTCAGGTCACCCTGAGGATGAACATCACGATTACCGCCCCGGCAATGAGGACCTTGATCAGGACGCCGCCCATGACGCCGACGACGGCGCCGAACCCGACCCGGAACGCTTCCCGGCTCGAGCGCCCGGCGGCCACCTCACCGGTGATGGCGCCGAGGAAGGGTCCCAGGACCACGCCGAGGGGCCCGAAAACGAAGATGCCGACTATCCCGCCGACCACGGCGCCGACCTCCCCGGACCGGCTCGCCTTGACCCGCCGGGCCCCGACCAGCCCGGCCAGGTAGTCCAGGACGGTGGCCAGGAGCGTCAGGACGAGGACGACCCCTACGAAGGGCCAGGTGACGACCTGGAAGTGGTCGTACAGCCCGTAGAGGAAGACCCCGAGGAAGACGAGCCAGTTTCCCGGGAACACCGGGATGAACGTGGCCATCAGGCCCAGGACCATGAGGACGATGACGCCGATCAGGACGAGGATGTGCAAGCCGGCTCCCCTCACCTTCCCGGATTCCTATGCCGCCCGTGCCCAAGACACGACCCGGACGCCGGGCGTCGTTCTCCTCGTTCTACCGCCCGGACGGCTCCGGCCGGGGCGGCGCGGCAAGGCCCAGGTGACCGGCCCGCCAGAGCTCGCCGGCGGCGAGCACGCTGGCTACTTTCAGGTGCGCCTCGTAGAGTCCTCCCTGGAGGTAGGCGACATATGGCGCACGCAGCGGGGCATCCAGGCTCAGCTCGATGGAGGCGCCCTGGACGAAAGTTCCCGCGGCCATGACGACCTCGTCGTCGTACCCGGGCAGCCGCGCCGGTTCCGGCCGGGCTGCGGAGTCCACGGGCGCGGCCGCCTGGATGCCCCGGGCGAACGTCAGCACCGCCTCGCGGCTCCCCAGATGGACGCTCTGGATGATGTCCGTCCGGTCCTCGTGCCATTTCGGCGAGACGTTCAGCCCCAGGCTGTCCAGGAAAGCCGCCGCGAACGTGGCTCCGGCCAGCGCGGCGCCGACGGCCCGGGGGGCCAGGAAAAGACCCTGGTAGAGGAGGCGTCCGAGACCCAGGGTCGGCCCCACCTTGCCACCGAGGCCCGGGGCGGTCAGGAACTCCGCCGCCCGGGCAACGAGGTCGGCGCGGCCGACCACGTACCCCCCGGTCGGAGCCAGTCCCCCACCCGGGTTCTTGATGAGGGAGCCCGCCACGAGGTCGGCGCCGGCTGTGCTCGGCTCGACCTCCTCGACGAACTCGCCGTAGCAGTTGTCGACGACCGTGACCAGTTCGGCCCCGGCCGCGGTGGCCTCCTCGCGCGAGCGGGCGATGATCGTCCCCAGGAGGGCTATCTCTCGGGAAGGCACCGGCTCGTACCCGCACGACCTCTGGAGGAAGAGGCAGACGCGGCCGCGACCGTCCGCGCCCGAGGCGCGGCCTTCCCGGCGGCCCGGGGTTCCCGTTCCCGCCCTGGCCACGATGGCGGCCTCACCTACCGCAGCCGCCACGCCCTCCGGGTCGGCCCGCCCGGAGCGGTCGAGCGAAACCTCGAGGTATCTGGCACCGAAATCCTGGAGTTCCTCCACCTGCGGGCGCAGGGTGTCGTAGGGCGGGCCTGTCCCCGAGACCAGGACCCCCCCGGGGCCGACGGCCGCGCGAAGGCAGAGGGAGAGGGCGTGCGTCCCCGAGACGATCTGGGCCCGGACCAGACCCGCCTGGGCGCCGAAGACCTGGGCGAAGATGGCGTCCAGGGCCTCACGGCCCACGTCGCCATAGCCGTAGCCGGTGCTGCCGGCCAGATGGGCCTCGGTCACGCCGGCCTTCTGGAAGGCCACCAGGACACGGAGGAAGGCTCGGTCGGCCCTGTCGCGCCAGAAGGCCCGCCGTTCGGCGGTGAGGCGCTCGGCCGCTTCAGCCTTGTCGACCAGCGGGGCGGGCAGGTCCCACAGAGCCGCCGCTGCCGCGTAAAGGGACTCCGCCAAGGCGCCACCACCCCGCCGTCCGGATAAGGCTACATCAGATTCTTCCCGGCCAGCCTCTCCCTCTCCTCCCCTCCCCTCTTCCCCTTCCCCGCCCGTCTCCACGGCGTGTGGCGCCGCCGGCCACGCCTGTCAAGTCGGGACATCCCGGCCCATAGAATCTACCGCCCCGGACCGGCCCCGGCCCACGGACGGGCTGGTCCGGGGAGATGCTCCGCCTAGGAGGCCCAACGCGATGAAGGGACGTCGGGAAGCCACTCTGCTCGCCCTGCTGCTCGCCTGCCTCACGTGCCTTCCGGGGGGGCTCTCCGGCTGCCGCCGGTCCGGGACCGGTGTGCCGCCGCTCCTTTCCGGCGACCCCATCACCGTCGGCGTGCCCCTGCCCCTCACCGGGTCGAAAGCCGCTTTCGGCGAGGCCAAGCGCAACGCCTACGAGATGGCCATGGAGGAAATCAACGCCTCCGGCGGCGTGGACGGTCGGCCTCTGGTCCTTCTCGTCCGCGACACCGCGGGCGACCCCGTCGCCTCGGCCGCTGTGGCCGAAGAGCTGATCACGGTCGAGCAGGTCACTCTGCTGGCCGGTGAGTACTCCTCGGCGTGCGCCCTGGCCGTGGCTGGTGTCGCCCAACGCCACGGCATCCCCTACCTCGTGGACAGCGCGGTCGCCGACGCGGTGACCCAGCAGAAGTGGTCGTTCGTCTTCCGCCTCAGCCCGCCATCGGAACTGCTGGTCCAAGGGCTCACGGACTTCCTGGAGAGCGTGGTCAAGCCGCGGTCGGTGGCCGTCATCTACGAGCACAGCGAGTTCGGCGCCAGCGTCGCCCGCTCGATGCGGTCCTGGTGCCAGGACAAGGGCGTGCCCCTGGTCGCCTACGAGGGGTACCAGGCCGGGGCCCTCGACTTCACGGCCGTCATCACCCGGGTGAAGCAGGCTTCGCCGGATGTGGTCTTCCTGGTCTCCTACCTCCTGGACGCCTCGCTCCTGGCCCGGCAGGCCTGGGCCCAGGGGCTCCGGCCGAAGCTCCTGGCCGGAGGGGCCGGCGGCTTCGCCCTGCCGGAGTTCGTGGCCAATGCGGGGGAGGCGGCCGAGAACATGGTTGTGGCGGCGCCCTGGGCGCCGACCCTGCCCTATCCCGGGGCGGCCGAGTTCGCCGAAACCTACCGGGCTCGCTACGGGACCCTTCCTCCCTACCTCGCCGCCGAGGCGCACGCCTGTGTCTATGTCCTGCAGGACGCCCTGCGCCGCGCGGCGTCGACCGACCCCGAACGCCTGCGGAAGGCCTTGGCCGCGACGGACCTCCTCACCGTCTTCGGCCCCGTTCGCTTCGAGGCTTGGGGCAAGTTCCGCAACCAGAACCGCCCGGCCTCGGCCGTCCTGCAGGTCCTCCAGGGACAGCCCGAGGTCGTCTGGCCCCTGGAATGGGCGACGGCGCCCTACGTCTCGCCCGATCCGGCGAACGCCTCCGGCTCGCCCTGAGTCCCCTCCTAAGCGGCGGCCCCGTCGGGGGCCCGCGGCTGCACATACCGCGCGGCAGGAGCGGTCCCCCCGCCGCGCGAAGCTAGGCCTTCGCCGGGCCCAGGGGTCCGGCGGAAAGGAGACCGGCCATGCCGCCGACCGTCTTGGAGACCGTTATGAACCGGGCCTCGGTCCGCGCCTTCGAGAGCCGCCCCGTCCCGCGTGAGGTCATCGAACGCCTGGCCCGAGCCGGCCAGCAAGCCCCGTTCACCGGGCAGATGTACTCTTTCGTTGTCACCACCGACCAGGAGAAGCGGGAAAAGGCCGCCGAACTTCTGGGCGCCCTCGTCCTCCGGGCCCCGGTCTTCATGCTCATCTGCGTCGACTTCCGGAAGCTTGAGAAGTTCATCGCCTACCGCGGTCGCCAGAACCTCGCCGACGACCTAGGCCTCCTCTTCCTGGGCATCCAGGACGCCTCCTACGCCGGCCAGAACATCGTGCTGGCCGCCGAGGAGGAAGGGCTCGGCTCCTGCTTCCTTGGGGGCGCCCCCTTCGACGCGGACGAGCTCTCCCCCATCTTCGGCTTGCCGGAGCGCGTCTACCCGCTGGTGGGCCTGGTCCTGGGCTACCCGACCGACCGGCCGGCCGCCCGCCCGCGTATCCCGCTGGAGCACTGCCTCTTCTGGGACCAGTACCAGGACCTCACCGACGCCGACGTCGCCCAGGCCATGTCGGTCATGGACGCCGGACTCATCCGCGAGGGCTACTACTCCAGGCTGAACGCCAAGATCCCGCTCCGGGAGGGCCAGGAGGACAAGGTGGGCCTGGATGAGTACGGCTGGAGCGAGCACGTCTCACGGAAGTACGGGGTCCACGGGTGGGACATGACGAGTGGACTGATGGGGAAGCTCGCCCGGCACGGAGTTCACCTGAAGTGAGGAAGCGTGGGTTCCGGGGCCAGGGGGGCGAACACGTGGGCCCAGGCCAGTCTCAGACCGCCCCAGAGGACCTCTAGGAAGCTCCCGCGTTCCACGGTCGCGAGCGTCACGAGCGGCGCCCGGAGGAGTTCGCTCGGGCCCAGGGACACGACCAAGAAGCCCACGCGTTGTCCCGGGGCCACCGGGGCCACCAGGTAGGTCGCGGTCAGGTCCAGACTCACCCTGAGTTCGCTCTCTCGTCCCTTGGGAACGGCCACCGACACCGGGGCCGCCGGCCCCAGACCCACCCTACCCCCGCGGCCCTTGAACACCGGGAGGCGGGCCACCTCCGCCCCCCGACCGGCCAGGTCGCAGGCGCCGTAGTTGGCGAAACCCCAGTCCAGGATGGCCGCGGCCGTCCCGTCTCGGAAGGCTTCGGCCCGGTCGTCGGGAGTCTGCCCGGCGGCTCCTGCCCCGGCCTCCGCGCCCGATGGGACTTCCGCCGGCGAACCCAGCAGGACGACGATGAGGCGCAGGCCATCCCGCTCGGCCGTCCCAACGACGTTGAAGCCCGCTTCCTCGATGTGCCCCGTCTTCAGGCCATCCGCCCCCGGGTAGCGCCCGAGGAGCTGGTTGTGGCTCTTCAGGGTCCGGCCCCGGTAGGTGAATTCGCGGGTCGCGTGGTAGGCCTGGAGCGCGCCGGCGTCCTCCAGGTGGCGGCGCGCCAGGGTCGCGGTGTCGCGGGCAGACATCACGTTCCCGGGCGAGAGCCCGTGCGGGTCCTCGAAGTGCGCCGAGCCGAGGCCGAGAAGGCCCGCTTCCCGGTTCATCAGGGCGACGAACCCTGTCGTCGAGCCCCCGAGGAGTCCCGCCAGGACAAGGCAGGCGTCGTTGGCCGAACCGACGGCCGCCCCGGAGAGGAGGTCCGTCACGGTGACGTGATCGCCCCGCCCCAGGTCCATGCGTGAGGCGGCTTGCGGAAGACCCTCGACCTCCCCGCCCACCTCGACCTCCTGCTCCAGACGGATGGCGCCGTTAGCCAACGCCCGAAAGACCAGGCGGAAGGTCATGACCTTGGTGACGCTGGCCAAAGGCAGGGCCTCGTCCGGGTTCAGGGCCATGAGCGTCTGGCCGCTTCCGGCGTCGATGAGGATGGCCGCCCTGGCCGCCACGGGGAAGGGAACCTCGCCGAGGAGAGGGGCGCCGCCGGCCGGAGCGCACAGCGAAAAGGGCAGGACCGCCGCCAGAACCAGCGGCAATCCAGCCCTTAGAGCCTTCTCCAGACCGTTCACGCCACGTTTCTCACGTTCGTCCCAGCGCGGCCTCGACACGACGACCGGCGGAGATCTCGATCTCGACCTTCACGGCCACGCCGTCAGCCTCGTAGACCTCGGCGAGGACGCGCCCCTTCTCATGCAGTTCGGATATCAGGCTCGCCTGGGCGTAGGGGACCTTGAAGGTAAAGACCTGTCGCCGTCCCGCCAGTTCGGCGGACAGGGCGGCCTGGAGTTCGTCCAGGCCGTCGCCGGTGACGGCCGAGAGGGCGACAACCCGGGATTGTCTCGCCCGCTCCTGGGCTCGCGGGTCGGCCAGCGCGGCCGCACGGCCCCCGGCCAGCCGGTCCGTCTTGTTCAGGGCGTAGATGACCGGCGCCGACGTGGCCTCGATCTCGACCAGGACGGAGTTCGCCGCCGCGGCGTACTCGGCCCAGGATGGATCGGAGACGTCGATGACGTGGATAAGGACGTCGGCCGTGCGGACTTCCTCAAGGGTGGCCCGGAAAGAGGCCACCAGGTTGTGCGGCAGCTTGCGGATGAAGCCCACCGTGTCGCTGATCATGACCCTCTGACCGTTCGGCAGGTCCAGGCGTCGGACCACCGGGTCGAGGGTGGCGAAGAGCTTGTCCTCGACCAGGACGTCGGCCCCGGTGAGCCGGTTGAAGAGGGTCGACTTCCCGGAGTTGGTGTAGCCGACCAGGGCCGCCAGGGGCGCGGCCCCTTCCCGCCGCGTCCGGGACTGGACTTCCCGCTGCCGCCCCACCTCGGCGATTTCTCCCTTGAGATTGATGATGCGCTGGCGCAGGTGCCGCCGGTCCATCTCCAGTTTGGTCTCGCCGGGACCGCGGGTGCCGATGCCGCCGCCGAGGCGCGAGAGGATAAGCCCCTTGCCGGTCAGACGCGGCAGAGCGTAGATGGCCTGGGCCAGGTCGACCTCGAGCCGGCCCTCGCGGCTGTGGGCGCGGCGAGCGAAGATCTCCAGGATGACCTGGGTCCGGTCGATGATGCGCAGGTCGAGCCCGGCCTCCCCGACCTCTTTCTCAATCCGCCGGAGCTGCCCCGGAGTGAGTTCGCTGTCGGTGGCCAGGGTGTTCGCTCCGGAGGCCCGGGCCAACTCGACGGCCTCGGCCAACTTGCCCCGGCCCACGTACCAGGACGGGTCCGGCTTGGGTCTGGTCTGGAGGAGTCTGGCCGCGACCTCGCCTCCCCACGTGTCGACGAGGAGACCCAATTCGTCCAGGGACTCCTCGGCCGTCACGTCGTGGTGGCTGCGCGCCGAACTGTCGAGCCCCAGGAGCAGGACCCGAGGGCGGCTCTCCAAGGTCGGCAGGGGCGCTCCGCGGTCAAGCGCGCTGTCTTTCTGGGTGCCTGGCTCGTGTTCTTCCATGAGTCTGATTATAGTCGCCCAGCCGGCGAGAGGGCAACCGCCTTGGCCTTCACGTTAGAGTCGGCGACCTACTCGCCGGTGCCGTCAGTGGCGGTGCCGTCCGCAGCCGCGCCGTCCGCGGCCGGGCTAGACGGCAGGGGTCCCAGCACCAGGGCGACCTGGGCGTTCACGGACGGGCCGGACGTGGCGTCGGAGGCCCCCATCCCGTCGGCGGCATCCCCGATTCCGGAGTAGACTCCGGAGTAGAGGAAGGCTTCCGGAAGGCGCCCCCCAGGACCGCCGAGGCCGCTGACCACCCTCACCGTGACCAGACGCCCCAGGACCGTGGCCTTGAGCCACCGCCGGGCGGCGGCCACGGCCGGGACCGGGTAGGCCGACGGGTCGATGCCCGCCAGGGCGAGCGTCTCCCCGCCTTGGGCGACCGCACCCGGGCTCGCGGCCCAATAGGGCCGGCTCTCCCCGCCCGCGTCGATGACCACCGACAGGTCGGCGCCGACGGCCACGACCCGCCCCAAGAAAGCCGGACTCTCGGGCGAGGTTACCGGGACGCAAGGGCGCGCGACGGCGGTCATGCCGCCGGCGACGTGGACCGGTCGGGAAAGCGGCAGGCTGAGGCTCAGCCAGTACAGCCCGAGGCCCCCAGCGATGGCCGCGAAGCCGAGGCAAGCCGCGGCCGCGCGTCTGAGTCCCGGTCCGCCGGCTCGGGGACCGCCTGGCCGCCGCGGGCGCGTGGCCGCCAGGAGGAAGCAGGCGGCCCAGAGCGCGGCGACCAGAAGCGCCACCTCATCCGACCGGCGCGGCGTGGCCAGGGCCTGCGGAGTGAGCAGGCCAAGGACCGCCAGGATGCCGATCAGGCCGCGAAACCGGGCCCGCCGGGAAGCCCGGACGCGCCGGACCTCCTTGCGGCTGCGGCGGGACGGAGGGCTGGGCGACGAGTTGCTTCGGGTTAGGCTCATCGCGCCCAGTATGGCGTCAGGCTCCGGTCCCCATACCGTTCCCCTTCTCTGACCTAGCCCTCACCTTCCAGGCGCCGGGCCGCGGCCTCGAGTCGCGCCAGAGCCCGTCCGGCCGCCGTTCCCTCGGCCAAGCCGCGGCGCAGCCCGCGCCGGTAGGCGGCGGCGAGACCGTAGGCGATGGCCAGGACGGCCACCGCGCCCAGAAGGACCGCCAGCCAGGGCCACCAGGAGGCCGGGAGCGTCGGCCCGGCCGCGGGCGTCTGGTCGAAGTGGAACACGAACGCCCGGCCGCCGCGGGAGATGAGCGCGCCGAGGCCGCCAAGCCCGGCCGCGGCAACGCCGGTCGCAACAGCGGCGAACTTCCCCGTCCGCTCCCTTCCCTTTCCCTCCTCCTCTCGCCCCTTCTCTCCCCCCTCCCCTCCCCCCTCGAGCGGGTCTCTCCGACCGGCCCACCCCAGGACCAGCGCTGCCGTCACGGCCGCCCCCGAGAGGGCCTTGGCCGGCGCGACGACCAGCGCGCCAACCCCGACCAGAGTGGCCACGACCAGGGCGCCCCGCCGCCCGAGGGCCGCGGCGAGGCTCGCCCGGCCGGCCGCCCGGTCCTCGTCGGCGTCCCAGTAGTCGTCGAAAGCCTGGGCGCCGGCGATCACCAGAAGCGAGCCAAGGGTCTCGAGCGGGCCGGCCACGAGGACGGCGACGGCCAACGCGGCCAGGCTTTCGGCCCACGACGGGAGGCCGGACGGGAGCCTCTCGCCGAGCGACGGCAGCATCCCGACGGCGTAGGCCATACAAAACAGCGAGACGCTCGCCCCCGGGGCCAGCCCGGCCGCCAGGACCAGGGCCGCCGCGATGTAGGCGGCCAGCCAGGGCCCCCCTCGACCGACGGTCCGGCCCGCCTCGTCCGCGTCCCTTTCCGGTTCGTCCAGGAGGTCATCCAAGGCCTTCACGGCCAGGGCCGTCAGGAAGACGGCCAGCCCCGTCGCCACGCCGTTCACCAGCGGCGACACGGCGCCCAGCCAGGCCGGCAGGGCCGCCTCAAACCCGCCTCCGGACAAACGCCCTCACCTCCCGGAAACCCGTCCTGTCGCTGGCGGAGACGGCCAGGACCGGCGCCGGGCCAGCCAGGCGCGCGAGAGCGGCCAGGCCCTCCGGCCGGCCCGGAAGGTCCATCTTGTTGGCCAGCACGGCGTATCCGTCCTGGGTCAGCCCGTAGCGCAGGATGTCGAGGTCCACGCCCTCCAGCGGGCTCACGGGGTCGACGACGTGAAAGATGAACGCCGCCGAAGCCACCTGCCGGAGGGTGTCGGCCATCGCCCGCCTGACCGCCGAGACCGGGTGCACGTCATCGGTCAGGCCGGTCGAGTCGGTGAGGACCACCTTGCGCACGGCTTTCCCGTGGGGCACGTTCAGCACCAGCGACTGCAGGCCAAGGGTCCGATGGGGTTCCTCGCCCACAAGGTCCGCCCGGGCCTGGCCGATAGGGTAGATGCGAGTGTAGGCGGCCCCGTCGCGCGGCCGGAACATCACTTCCAGGCGCCTCTGCCCCAGGAACTCGGCGAAGTTCACGGAGAAGAGGGTCTTGCCCACGTTGGGGCGTCCGATGACCAGGGCTTCCTTCAATCCGGGCGCCCCGCTTCG
Organism: uncultured Bacillota bacterium; assembly: GCA_937863905.1. Lineage (GTDB taxonomy): Bacteria > Bacillota > Sulfobacillia > UBA995 > UBA9673 > CALMHV01. Next base: position 9,305 of record CALMHV010000379.1, on the reverse strand, counting down.
TAGTCGTCGCCGTCGAGGTCGGCGGCTTCGATGGTCTGCAGGTCGGCCCGGGACCGGCTCGACCGTTCCACCAGACGCAGGGCCTGCCGGCGCATGGCACGCTCGATGATGTTCCGGACGAGGCGGGCGTTCCCGGCGTTCTCGTCGCCGTAGGGGAAACGCCGGTACCGCTGCAGCTTGGCCCGGAGGGCCTGGCGAGCCTCGACCGTCAGAGTGTACTGGCGCTTGGCCAGCATCAGGTCGGCGATTTCCATGAGCTCCTCGAGGGTGAAGTCCGGGAAGGTTATCTGGATGGGGAAGCGCGACTGGAGGCCCGGGTTCGACTCGAGGAACTGCTGCATCTCATCGAGGTATCCGGCCAGGATGAGCACGAGTTCGTCCTTGTGGTCCTCCATGGCCTTGACGAGGGTGTCGATGGCCTCTTTGCCGAAGTCCTTCTCCCCACCCCGGGCGAGGGAGTACCCCTCGTCCACGAAGAGGATGCCCCCGATAGCCCGCTTGACCTGCTCCCGCGTCTTCTGGGCCGTGTGGCCGATGTACTCCCCGACAAGGTCCGCCCGCTCGCACTCGACGAGGTGTCCCTTCTGAAGGACCCCTGTGGCCTTGAAGATGCGCCCCAGGATCCGGGCCACGGTTGTCTTCCCCGTCCCTGGGTTGCCCTTGAAGACCATGTGGAGGACCATCGGCTCGGCCGACAGCCCGCGCAGGGCGCGCTCTCTCTGGATGACGATGAAGGCGTGGAGTTCGCGGACCAGGCGTTTGACGCTGGTGAGCCCCACCAGGAACTCGAGTTCGTCGAAGGTCTCCGCCAGCCGGCGCTCGGTCGCCGGCTCGGCCATTTCGAGCTTGGCATCGCCCGCCTGGCCACCGGCAAGCCTGAAGACACGGAAAGCCTCACCCGGGGTGATCTCTCCCCGTTCGAGGCGGCCGAACACGTCTTCGACCCCAGGGGTCTCGGGGCCGCCGCCTTCTGGACGGGCGGGCGTCTCACCGGCTCTGGTCATGTGTCCCCCCGCTGCCTATCGCCGCACGGCAGGCGGCTCCGGTGCAGCCCTACATCATACGCCGGGGGCCGGGGGACGTGAGGCGGCGAACCGCGGCCGTGGGGCGGCGAACCGCAGCCGTGGGGCGGGCAAAGAGACGACGAAGCCCGGGCCGCTTGGCCCGGGCTTCCTTCATGTGTCTTGCCGAGTCGGCCGGCGCTCCGGCCCCTATGGCGAGGTGATCGTCGGTGGCGTATCCGGAGCCGGCGTGTCCGGAGCCGGCGCGGCCGGCCGGCGCTCGCTGGCGTTCTGAGCGTAGTTGACGGCCCGCACCGGGCTGACGGTGGAAATGGCGTGCTTGTAGACCATGAGTTGCTTACCCTCGTACTCGAGCATCACCGTGAAGTTGTCGAAGGCCCGGATGACGCCCTTGAGTTGGACGCCGTTCACGAGGTACACCGTAACCGGGACGTTCTCCTTGCGGATCTGATTGAGCATAGCGTCCTGGAGATTGGTGGGTGTGCGCACCATTATGTTTGTGTCTCTCCTCAGGCTTCTTTGGCCCTGTGTGGGCACCAACATTCTGTCAAGAGTCACGTTTTTCCTCCCGCCGAGGTGGTAATTAGTTCCACGCTAGCCGGTATATTGATGCCCCCTCTTAGCCAGCGTATGCGTGGGTCGGCGCGGAGCCAGGTCATCTGTCTTTTGGCCAGTCGCCTCGTGTTCCGGGCGATGAGCGAGGCCGCCTCTTCCAGGTTGAGCCGCCCCCCCAGGTAGTCGGCGACCTCCTTGTAGCCCACTCCCTGCATGGCCGGAAGGTCGGCGGGCAAACCCCCGGCCAGGAGCCCGCGCACTTCCTCCACCAGGCCGGCGTCGAGCATCGTCCGCACGCGGGCCTCGATCCGGCCGGCGAGTTCCTCCCGGGGGCGCCACAGTCCGAAGAAGAGCACCGGCTCCGGGACGCGCGGTTTCTCGAGCCCCGCCCGTCTCTCAAGCTGGGAGAGCGGTCGTCCGGTACCAAGGTACACTTCAAGCCCTCTGACGGTGCGTTTTCGGTCCGCGGGATGGATGCGGGCCGCGGCCACCGGATCCACCGCCGCGAGTTGTCCCCAAAGATGGGCGAGCCCGTACCTGTCGGCCAGACGGCCCAGCCTGGCCCGGGTCTCCGGGTCGGGCCCGGCCCCGGCCGCCAGGGCGAATCTCCCAAGAAGGGCCTCCAAGTAGAGGGGCGTTCCTCCGGAGACGATGGGCACCCGCCCGCGCCCCCGGATGTCCTCGAGGAGCGGCCGGGCCAGGGCGACCCAGTCGGCCACGTTGAACGGTTCGACGGGGTCCACGATGTCGATGAGGTGGTGGGGAAACGCCGCCCGCTCGGCCGGAGTGGGCTTGGCCGTGCCGATGTCCAGGCCCCGGTAGACCTGCATGGAGTCGGCCGAGACTATCTCGGCCCCGGTCGGCAGAGCCGCGGCGACGCTGAGGGCGAGTTCGGTCTTGCCCACCGCCGTCGGGCCGGTGATCACGATGACGGGAAGCGCGGGAAGCGTCAGCACCTGGGTCGCCTACCCCCGTCCGCGTCCGAAGCTGCGCTCCAGCTCGTCCAGGCCGATGCGCAGAAGGGTCGGTCTCCCGTGCGGGCAGGTCCTCGGCTCCGACGTCCGCCCGAGGTCCCCGAGAAGGGCCTCCGCCTCGGCCTCGGAAAGGCCTTGCCCGGCCTTCAGGGAGGCCTGGCAGGCGGCCATCACCCGGGCGGCCCGGAAGCGGTCGAAGCTGGCCGCCAGGCTCCCCCTTGCGCCGGGAACGCCCGCGTTCTCGGCGCCTGTTTCCTCAGCCCCCGCCCTCTCAGCCCCCGCCCTCTCGGCGCCCGTCCCGGGCCCCCCTTCCGCCCCCAGGCGGTCGAGGAAATCCGCGATCAGACCCCCGACGGGCACGCCGGACAGGACGGCCGGCACGGCCCGGATGAGGACCGTCCGCCCGCCGAAGGCCTCGAGTTCAAAGCCGACCCGGCGCAGGAAGGCCAGACTCCGCTCCAGGACGTCCTCCTCGCCCGGGGCGAGTTCCACCGTCACCGGCACGGCCAGGAGTTGCTGGTCGGTCCGGGCCTCGGGGTCGACCTCTCCGGCCCCGGCGGCCACCAGTCGCTCCAAGACAACGCGCTCGTGGGCCGCGTGCTGGTCGATGACGTAGAGCCCGTCGGCCGCCCGCGCCACGAGAAAGGTCCTTCCCACCTGCCCGAGGTAGGCCAGGTCCCGCGGCCACGCCCAATCTCCCCCTCGGCTCTCCGGCGACTCGGACGCGTCGTCCGCCGCATACGGGGGTAAGGTCTCGCGCCCGAACCAGCCGGCGCCCCTCCCCAGGACGTCGCGCCAGTCGGCGGGTACGGCGGTCTCCGCCGCGGACGCGGTCTCCCGCGCCGCCGGGTATCCAGCCAGCCGTCCGCCGAAGAGGTCGGCCCGGCCCAGGGCCGCCCGCAAGGCGGAAAGAGTCGCCCGGTAGACCAGACCGTGGTCGCGGAACCTCACCTGCGTCTTCGCCGGATGGATGTTGACGTCGACCGACGCCGGCTCAAGGCTGAGGTTCAGGATGAACACGGGCGTCCGACCGGCCTGGAGGAGAGTGCGGTAGGCCTCCTCGTAGGCGCCCCGCAGGAGCTTAGGGTTGATGGGCCGGGCGTTGCAGAAAAGGTACTGGCGCTTCCCGTCGCGCCGGGCCACGGCCGGCAGACCGGCCAGCCCGGTCACCCGCACCGGACCGGACCGGCCATCGACGGCGATGACGCTCCGGGCGAACTCCGCGCCGAAAAGGGCCACCACGGCGTCCTCCAGGCTCCCCGACCCGGGGGTGGACCAGAGGAGCTTCCCCTCGCTCACCAGGCTCAGAGCCACGCCGGGCACGGCCAGGGCCAGGGTCCCGGCCACCTCCGACACCCGGGCCACCTCGGCCGCCGCCGACCGCATGGCCTGCCGTCGCGCCGGGGTGTTGAAGTAGAGGTCTCTCACCCAGACCACGGTGCCGGGTCGGGCGGGGCCCGGCCTCGGCTCGCTCACGAGGCCTCCTTCGCAGAGAACCTCGACGCCTTCACCCGCCTCCGGCAGGCAGGAGACCAACCTCACCCGGGCCACCGCCCCGATGGACGGCAGGGCCTCCCCCCGGAAGCCGTAAGTGCCCACGTCATCCAGGTCCTCAGCCGAGGTGAGCTTGCTCGTCGCGTGCCGCTCGAAGGCCAATCGCGCGTCAGGGGCGTCCATGCCCTCGCCGTCGTCGGCCACCTTGATCAGGGTGCGGCCACCGTCCTCAAGTTCGACCTCGATGCGCCTGGCCCCGGCGTCTAAGGCGTTCTCGACCAGTTCCTTGACCACGGAGGCCGGGCGCTCGACGACCTCTCCAGCGGCGATGCGGCCGGCGGTGATCGCGTCCAGGACAACGATGCGGCCCACGGGATCAGCCCCTCCCCTTCCTCAGCCGTTCCTGAAGGGCGTAGAGCCTGGTCAGGGCCTCGAGCGGCGTCAGGTTCACCAGGTCGAGGTCGGCGATCTCACGCTCTGTCTCCGAAGGAGGCGCCTCGAAGAGCACCATCTGGCTGGCCCGGCGCAAAGAGCCCTCAAAGGCGCCCGCCGCCACCTCGTCCCGCGCCCCGTGGAGCGCCGCCGCCGTCTCCAGTTCGTGCAGGATCTCGCGGGCCCGCCCGATGATGGGGGCCGGCAACCCGGCGAGCCGGGCGACCTGGATGCCGTAGCTCCGGTCCACGGCCCCCCGGGCCACTTTCCGTAGGAACACGATGTCCTCACCCGTCTCGCGGACGGAGATGCAGTAGTTGACCACGCCGGGGAGACGCTGCTCCAGTTCGGTGAGTTCGTGGTAGTGCGTGGCAAAAAGGGTCAGGGAACCAAGGTCGACCGCGATGTGCTCGGCCACCGCCCAGGCCAGGCTCAGACCGTCGTAGGTGCTCGTCCCCCGCCCGATCTCGTCCAGGATGATCAGGCTGCGGCTGGTGGCGTGATGAAGGATGTTGGCCGTCTCGCTCATCTCGACCAGGAAGGTGCTGCGCCCACCGCTCAGTTCGTCCGAGGCGCCGATGCGGGTGAAGATACGGTCGACCAGGCCGAGGCGGGCCGCGTCCGCCGGGACCAAGCTGCCCATCTGGGCCATGAGAACGATCAGGGCCACCTGGCGGCAGTAGGTGCTCTTGCCGGCCATGTTCGGCCCGGTGATGATGGCGAAAGCCGGCTCGGCGCCGCCCAGGGTGCAATCGTTGGGGACGAACTCCTCGGTGGACTGCAGCCTCTCCACCACGGGGTGCCGGCCGCCTTTGATGACCAGGCCCGGTTGGTCCCCGACCTCGGGCCGGACGTACCCGTACCGCCGGGCCGCTTCGGCTAAGGCCAAAAGGCAGTCGAGCGTGGCCACCGCGCCGGCCGTAGCCTGGATACGCGCGGCCTCCGCCGCGGCCCGCTCCCGCACGGACACGAAAATCTCGTACTCCAGGGACGCCAGCCTTTCCTCCGCGCCGAGGATGACCGCTTCCCGCTCCTTGAGTTCGGGCGTCACGAACCGCTCCGCGTTGGCCAGGGTCTGGCGTCGCTCGTATTCGGGCGGGACGGCGCCGAGGTTCGGCCGGGTCACCTCGATGTAGTACCCGAAGACCTGGTTGTACCCGACCTTCAGCGACTTCACCCCGGTGCGTCGCCTCTCCTCGACCTCAAGACCGGCGACCCAGGCCTTGCCCCCGGTCGCCGCCTCACGCAGCACGTCGGCCTCGGGCGAGTAGGCGGGCCGGATGAGCCCGCCGTCCTTCAGCCCGACCGGCGGGTTGTCGACCAGAGCCGCCCGGATGAGGTCGCCCACTTCCGTCACGGGGTCGAGTCGGCCCGCGAGTTCGCCCAGGAGCGGGGCCGTGGCACTCTCCAGGCCCGTCCGGATGGCCGGCACCGCGGCGAGCGAATCCCGCAGGGCCAGGAGGTCCCTGGCTCCGGCCGCCCCGGCTGCCGCCCGGGTGACCAGACGCTCCAGGTCGTAGACCTGCCGCAGTTCGGCCCGGAGTTCTTCACGCACGAGATGGCCTTGGGCCAGTTCAGCCACGGCCGCCTGCCGGGCCTGGATGGGCTCCAGACCCGTCAACGGATGCAGCAGCCAGGAGCGTAGGAGCCGCCCGCCGGCCGAGGTCACGGTGTGGTCGAGGACCGCCAGCAGAGTGCCTTGCCTCACCCGTCCCCCGCCACCGCCCGGCCGGAGGGGTTCGACCAGCTCCAGGTTGCGGCGGGTCGCGGCGTCCAGGGCCATGACCTCGCCCCCGGTGTCGGTACGGAGAGCCCGGATGTGCTCCAGGGTGCCCACCCCGGTCTCCCGGAGGTAGGCGAGAAGACCGCCCGCGGCCGCCACCGCCAGGGGCTTGTCCGCGCAACCGTAGCTCTCGAGCGAGACGACGCCAAAGTGCCCGAGGAGAGTCTCGGCGGCTCGGGCCGGGCGGAAGGCCTGTTCAGCGTAGGTGGCGGGCGCCCGGCGGAGGACTCGCGCGAGGGTCCGCCCCAGCTCGACATCCTCTCCCGCCGTGGGCTGGACGACCACCTCCGCCGGTTCCAGACAGGCGAGTTCGTCCGTCAGGCGCGCGAGCCCGGCCTCCCCGGCGAACTCCATCGCGCGGAACTCCCCGGTCGAGTAGTCCAGTACGGCCAAGCCGTAGACCCGATGCCTCGAAGCCCCGGCCACGCTTGAGGCCACGGCCGCGATGTAGTTGTTGCCCTTCTCCGGCAGGGCCGCCGGGTCGAGCAAGGTTCCGGGAGTGACGACCCGCACGACCTCCCGCCGGACCAGACCCACGGCCTTCCGGGGGTCCTCCACCTGGTCGCAGACGGCCACCCGATAGCCCTTCTCGACCAGGCGTGAGAGGTAGGCCTCGACGGCGTGGTAGGGCACGCCGCACATCGGCACGCGCCCGCCCGCGCCCGTGGTGCGCGAGGTCAGGGTGATCTCCAGTTCCCGGGCCCCGACCTCGGCGTCGCCGAAGAACATCTCATAGAAGTCGCCCAGCCGGAAGAGAAGGATGGCGTCCGGATGGGCGGCCTTTATCCGCTGGTACTGCTTCATCATCGGAGTCGCTAGTTCGCCGGGCGACGGGTGTCCGCCGGAGGTCGTCGTCAGGGGACAAGCCTCCCCTCAAGGCTCCATGTCGTAGCCCTTTCGACGCGGACCTTCACTTCCCGCCCGAGCAGGTCGGAAACCGTCCGTCCCTCGCCCGGCTCGGCGATGACCAGTTTGTTGGTCCGGCTCCGGCCGGCGACGGACGAGGGCGCCTTCTCGGCCGTCCCCTCGACCAGGACTTCGACCGTCCGGCCGACCTCGGCCCGGTTGATCTCCAGGCTGACCCCGTTCTGGGCCTCGATGAGGCGCTCCAGCCGCTCCTGCTTCACCTCAGCCGGGATCTGGTCGGGAAGCTTGGCCGCCGGGGTTCCCACCCGCGGAGAGTAGGCGAAGGTGAAGGCGGAGTCGAACCGCGCCTCGCGCACCAGGCTCAGGGTGTCCTCGAAGTCGGCGGCGGTCTCGCCCGGATACCCCACGATGAGGTCGGTCGTGAAACCCGCCCCGGCGACCCTTGAGCGGATGCGCCCGATGAGGCCCAGGTAGTCGTCTCGAGTGTAGCGGCGGTTCATGAGGCCTAGGACCCGGGTCGACCCGGACTGCGCCGGGAGATGGAAGTTCTCGCAGACACGGGCCGAGTCGGCCACGGCCTCGATGATGTCGTCGGTGAAGTTCCGGGGGTGCGAAGTCGTGTACCTGATGCGGAGGAGGCCGGGGACCCCGTCGAGTTCGCGCAGGAGTCCGGCGAAACTCCGCCCGGGGCCGGGCTCGAGGTCGCTACCGTAGGAGTTTACGTTCTGCCCGAGGAGCATGACCTCCCGGTACCCGGAAGCCGCGAGACCCTCGACCTCCCGCCGGACGTCCTCAGGCAGGCGGCTCCGCTCGCGACCCCTCACGTAGGGCACGATGCAGTAGCTGCAGAAGTTGTCGCAGCCGTACATGATGGTGACCCAGGCCTTGACCCCGCCCTCGCGCCGGATGGGCAAGCCCTCGTGGACGCCCTCGCCCTTCCCCGGCAGGACCTCGACCAGCGGCCCGCCGGCCGGCGCGGCCTGCCGTCGCCCGGCGGCCTTCGCGCGGCGCTTCCGCCTCACCTCGGCCACGAGTTCAGGCAGCCGATAGAGGTTGTGGGTACCCATGATGAGGTCGACCTGGGCCGCCCGACGCCGGATGCGCTCGGCGGCGCCTTCCTCCTGGCCAAGGCAACCCGCGACCACTAGGATGAGGTCGGGGTTCGCTCGCTTGGCCCGCTGCAGTTCACCGAGGCGGCCGAGGATGCGCTCCTCGGCGGTCTCGCGCACGCAGCAGGTGTTGAGGACGATGAGGTCGGCCTGCTCCGGCTCGGCGGCCAGCGAGTAACCGCAGTCCTCCAGAAGGCCGGCCATGACCTCGGAGTCGTGGACGTTCATCTGGCAGCCGTAGGTCGTGATGTGGTAGGATAGGCGCATCCTGCTGGCTCCCGTTGGCCCCGTGGCTCTGGGACAGGAGTATTATACCACGCAAGGGGTTTTTGCCCGACGTGTCGTAATAGGTATCAACGTGGAAGGAGGCGCCCATCATGTTCGTGCGTTCCCGCATGAGCAAGAAATGTGTCTGCGTGTCCCCGACCGACTCGCTGGCCAAGGCCTACGCGGCCATCCGGGAGAAGGGGTTCGAGGGCCTCCCCGTCGCCAAGGACGGGAAGGTGATCGGGGTCATCACCACCTGGGACATCCTCCAGCCGCTGGCCGAGGCCCACCAGCCGGAGACCTACCTATCCAAGACACTCGTGGCGGAGGTCATGACCAAGCAGCCCATCACCATCCGCGAAGACGACATCATCGAGGAAGCCGCCCTGCTCATGCACAAGCACGACATCAGTCTCCTACCCGTCATCAACGAGCACAATGATGTTGTCGGCATTTTGACTGAGTCGGACTTCCTGCGAATCTTCGTGGAGGCTCTCGGCCTCGAGCGGAAGGGCACCCGTATCTCCCTGATGGTCAACGACAAGGTCGGCGAACTCGCTCGCCTGACCGAGGTGGTCAGGGAGAAAGGCTTCAGCATCATCAGCCTGGTCACGTTCGAGCCTGGCCGGATGCACGCCGACGTGGTCCTCCGCGTCGCGGGGGACGACCCGAAGCCGGTCGTAGACGCTTTGGTCGAGGCGGGCTTCCGCGTCACCCACGTCTCGCAGGTCTGGGCCTAGCCCGCCCGGCCGCCCCCTGGCCGTCTAGGCGTCGAAGAGCCAGGCAATAAAGCCCCTCTTGC
>CALMHV010000378.1 GCA_937863905.1 uncultured Bacillota bacterium | reverse complement strand
CGAGGTCCCCGGCGTGCAGGATGAGATCGACCCCGGCCAGGGCCGCGAGCAGCCGGCTCGGAAGGTAGCTCGCCCTGGTCGGGATGTGCGTGTCGGAAACGCACCCGATGACCAGGGGCCAGGCCTTGGGGTCCAGCGTCACTTGTCTCATGGTCGACACCAGCCTACCGCATCTCCAGGCCCCGCTCAAGAGGCGCCCGCCACGGCGCGTCTTCCCGGCGAGCCGCCCCGTGCGCCCTCACGGCCTGCCGACCACGCTCGCGTCCGCGTGCACCGACATGGTTACCCAGCCACTGGCCGGCAGGAACGGCGGTCTCACCACGGCCTGGATGAGGACGCAGACCGTGGGCTGGAGAAGGGTCCGCCCGGTGACCGGGCACGTCGCCTCACCGCCGCGGGGCATGTTCCGCACGGACACCCGCACCGAGATGGCCTCCTCCACGAGGAAGGCCCGTCCGGCGAGGTTCGCCCTGACCCAACTGGCGGCATCGGCCACGGCTTCCGACTCGAGGATGACGATCTGGCCGCGGGCCAGAAGCTCGTAGTCCAGGTCCTGCACGCCGGCCAGGGCCCCCATGTCGGCCGCGGCCGCCAATTGGGCTCTGGCGAGGAGAAGCGCACCGACATCGATGACCAGGGCCGCCGCCGCTAGCAGGCACGGCAGGAAGAGAAGCACCAGCGTCGCCACGGCGCCCTTCTCGCCCGCGACAGGCCAAGTCCAGCCGACCCGCCTACCCATCCGTGGCCCTCACCTTCTCCCCGCGCGAGAGGACCTCGGCCGTGAGAATCAGACTCTCCCCCACGATGGGGCGCAGGAAGACCGTTATCACCGGGTACTCGTACACCAGCCGGACGCGGATTGCCGTCCCGTAGGAGGCCTGGCGCGGCTCTATCGTCGTGGCCACCTCGCCCGGCTGGATGCCTCCCAGGACCAGATACTCCTGGATGCACGAGTAGGCCTCCGGAGTCGCCCCACCCGTCACGGCCGCCCGCCGTGCGCCCTCCCGGGCGGCCCCGGTCATGATGAGCTTGGCGTTGAAGATGAAGGCGAACTCCACCATGCTGAAGAGGATGAGAAAGAGCAGCGTCGCCGTGAGAATGAACTCCACGGTGACGGCCCCCCGCTCGCCCCGCCGGGTCTTCGGCCGCTCCTCCATCGCCACTGGAAACCGCCCCCCTCCTCCGGAAGCCTTGGCCCCGGTCCGCCCGGGCCGGACCCGGCTAGGGTCCGACGCCCGTAAGACTGTCGATGATGTCCTGAATCTTGTCCTGCAGGGTCGCGCCGAGCGTCGTCAGGCTGGAGATCAGCACGACCACGACGAGGGCGAGAAGGAGGGCGTACTCGGCCGTGGTGACCCCACGCTCGTCGAGCCGCCGGTTGCCGACGGCGGCGCGGACGAAG
>CALMHV010000377.1 GCA_937863905.1 uncultured Bacillota bacterium | reverse complement strand
CTGGGGGGATTGGGGGAACGGCTCCAGGTCCAGGGCGACACCCTCGACTACCGGGCGCCGTTCTTCCGGCGCCGTATCCCCATCCGGGACATCCTCATCGTGCATCGCTGGCCCCGGATGCTCCTCCGCTACCAAACGTCCAAGCGTGTCGTCGCGCTGCGCCTCCCGAACTGGAGCCGAGGCTGGTACGCCGACGAACTCATCGGGGAACTCACCATCATCAACCCCGACATCGAGGTCATCACCGGGCCGCTGGACGCCGACCAATGGGGCGACAGGCTGAGACGGCTGAAGGAGGCCAAGATGGCTCGGGCCGAGGCGGAGCGGTCGGCGGCGGTCAGATCTTCCTCAGTCTCACGCTCCGGGCTTGGTGGTCCGCCTTCTTCTCCAGGATGAGGCGGGCCCGTTCGCGGGTCGGGAGGATGTTTTCGTGCAGGTTGACGGAGTTGATATCCCGCCAGATACGTTCCGCCACATCCACGGCTTCGTCGCGGCTGAGGCCGGCGTACTTGTGGAAGTAGGAGGCCGGGTCGCGGAAGGCCGTCTGCTGCAGGGTCAGGAACCTCTCCACGTACCAGCGGCGGATGTGGGTCTCGTCGGCGTCGACGTAGATGGAGAAGTCGAAGAAGTCGGAGACGAAGACCGTCGTCGGCCCGGTCTGCAGGACGTTCAGCCCCTCGAGGATGACCACGTCGGGTTTCCGCACCACCTGCGCCTCGTCGGGAACGATGTCGTAGGCCAAGTGCGAGTAGATGGGCGCCGTCACCTCCGGCACCCCCGACTTCACGTCGGCCAGGAAACGGATGAGCCGCCTGATGTCGTAGCTCTCGGGGAACCCCTTCCGGCCCATCAGACCGCGCTCCTCGAGGATCCGGTTGGGATGGAGGAACCCATCCGTGGTGACCAGGTCCACGCGGCGGTGGTCGGGCCACCGGAGGAGGAGCGCCTGGAGGATGCGGGCCGTGGTGCTCTTCCCGACGGCCACGCTCCCGGCGATGCCGATGACGAAGGGGACCTTGG
>CALMHV010000376.1 GCA_937863905.1 uncultured Bacillota bacterium | reverse complement strand
GGCCGGCGTGGTGGGGTCGGTCGTCGTCAAGTTCGTCGCCGGAGCCAACTGCTGGGCGTGGGTCACGGCGGCCGCTCCCGGAATCAGGATGACGGCGAGGACCGCCAGGAGGAGCACGGTGCGCTGCGCCTTCGGGTCCAAGTATGGGGCGGCAAGGTGAGGGTTGGGTGAAGGGAGGATGAGAGTACTCTAATCTGGGCCCCCGATGAGTAAGGGTTCGGCGAGGGACGGTGCTGACGATGGTCCTCAGGGCGGCCGTGAGGGGGCTCGACACCCTCCTGCGGCTGAGATACGGGGTTCACGAGTTCTGCCGTTCCCCGGGCTGCATCTTCCGGGTCGGCCCGGCCCACAGCCCCGCCGACATGCCTCTGGCCGACGGCAAGGTCGTTCGGCGCGGCGAACCGATCGCCGACCTTCATTTTTGGAACGAACACATTCCGCCGCTGCCGCCCGAAGGAGCGGACATGCGCTGGGCGGTGGGCTTCTACCGTCTGATGAGGTCGTCACTGCAGGAACTGGCGGACTATCTGGAGACCGAGCCGAGATACCGCACGGCGGCCGCCGTCCGCGCCGTGGGGTCGGTCATGGCCAAGGCGCCGGGCCGGTCCTCCGCCGGCGGCAGTGCCCCACCCCCGTCGGCCCCCCTGGGGGAGTTCGCGACCAGGCTAGGCTTCGAGGTCCTCGACCCGCACGGGAACCGCCCCCCGAGCCGCTGGCGGCGTTTCGCCGAGGCCTGGGACAACGGCTTCAATCTCGTCCTGGTCTGGGTCTACAACCCGCCGAGCCTTAGGACCCGTGGGCTTGGCGGGCTCCGGCGCGTGCAACTCTGGATGTCTCGCGAGCGGTTCCTGGCCAGGTACGGGAAGGCGGTCCCGCCGGCCTAAGGCCCCGTGACCGGCTACGCCGCTGTCTCATCTTGCTTCCTCCTTCGGGGGCGGGCCACACCCAGACCGACGCCGGCCAGCACGGCGGCCGAACTCCAGAACGGCAGGGTGACTCCGAAGCCAT
>CALMHV010000375.1 GCA_937863905.1 uncultured Bacillota bacterium | reverse complement strand
CCGCCGGTCCACCATCCCAAGGCTCCCGGGTCCACCGGCGCGTCTTCACCTCGGTCCATGGGTCGGGGGCCTGATTCCTGGTAGGGTTAGGGCAGGCAACGGACCGAAGGGAGAGGGTCTCATGTCAAGACGCATCTTCTGGGGAAGCGCGCTGCTCCTGGTGGGTTTCCTGCTCCTGGCCTCCAACCTCGGGATCATCGGCACCTTCAGCGTGTGGGGCCTCTGGCCCATCATCTTCATCTGGCCCGCGCTCAAACTCGTCTGCGGTCTGCACTTTATCACCATCGGCGACTGGAGCTGGCGCCGCAGTATCCGCATGGGTCCGAGCCTCGCCAGCCGCCTTGTGGCCTTCTGGATCCTGGCCGGGGCCATGGCCGAGCTCATCCACAACGTCGGACTCTGGACGTACACTTGGGGCGACATGGCTTACTGGACCCTGCCGTTCCTGCTCGTCGGCCTGGGCCTCGCCGTCCTGACCCGCCGGGGCGGAACCTGGCATTGGGTGTCGCACGGCCGCGACTTCGGCGAGTCGAACGGCGACGTTTCCAGCCTCGTCGGCGAAATCCAGTATGGGCGCAAGCCCTGGAACTTTAAGTCCCCGATGCGCGTAGACGTGTGGGCGGGAAGCATCGATCTCGACCTCACGACGGCCAAGTTCGAGCCGGGAATGAACTACCTGTACGTCAGCGCCTGGGCCGCCGACATCGATGTCCGCGCCCCGTACGGTATCGACGTCGTGGCCGAGGCTTCCGCGGCCGCCGGCGACCTCGGAGTCTTCTCGAGTCACAAGGGCGGCATCGGCGTGGGCCTCAAGGCCACCCGCCGGGCCAACCGGTCCGAAGCCGAGATGGATTTCGAGGCCGAGACAGCCAAGACGGTCGAAGACGGCCCGGCTGCGGCGGGCAAGACCGCCGAAGACAAGACCTCTCGTCTGGTCATCGTCGTGAATGTAACCTTCGGCGACGTGAAGATCTGGTAGACAGGGGCGAGCAGCCTCTTGCGTCTCCGGGCCCCCACACGCCCAGGTGCGGGGGCCCGTGTCTCTGGTGGCGCAACATCCTCCGGGGACGCCCAGGCGCGGTCGCGGAAGAGCGTGGGGCGAGAGTTGGCTCCGCTTCACGACTATGCTAGAGTGAACACTAGTGGCCTCGCGGAGGGTGGGACCCGGTATGACTAGCCAGCGCGGGGGGCGGCCTTCGCGCCGAGAGTCCGGATCCTCAGGCTGGCGGCTCCGTCCGGGGACGGCCTTGGTTCTCGCCGGGGCGGGGCTGGCGGCCTTCGC
>CALMHV010000374.1 GCA_937863905.1 uncultured Bacillota bacterium | reverse complement strand
GCCCGGGCCACGGCCGCACACCAGACCTGCCTGGCCACGCCCCCGGCCTTGAGGGTTCGGGCCAGTTCGGCCGCCGTGGCCCCGGTCGTCAGGACATCGTCCACGACCAGGAACCGGCCCTCGCCCGCGTCCGGAAGGGCCCGGCCTCCCACCAGGCGGAAGGCGCCACTGAGGTTCCTGACCCGGTCCTGCCGGGACAGCCCGCTCTGGATGGGCGTCGGGCGGACGCGCGCGCAGAGGTCCTCTCGGGCCGGGGTCCCCAGAAGACTCGCCAGTTCGCGTCCCAGGACGGCCGCCTGGTTGAACCCCCGCTCGCGCAACCGGTCGCGGTGCAGGGGAACGGGGACCACGGCCGTCCAGTCGCCCGGGAGGCATCCTTCGCGCAGGCGCTCGGAAAGCAGCCTGGCCAGAAAGCGAGCGAGGCGGCGATCCGGTGTGTTCTTGAGACGAAGGACGGCCTTTTCCAGAACCCCGCCGTACGCCCCGGCGGTGACAACCCCGTCGAGGTAGCGGGCTGTGGGACTCGTGAGACCGTCGAGCCCGCCCGTCTCGCCCCGAGCGAAGATGTCGTGAAGACAGGCCGGGCAGACCTCGGGCTCCCAGGACGGCGCGTCCGCGAACGCGGCCCGTTGCGTACTCCCGGCGGCGGCCGACGCACCCCCGCCCGCGACAGGCAGCGGGCCGCCGCAGATGACGCAGCCGCTTTCGGGAAGAAGGAGGTCGACGAGGGCCCGACCGAACCGGGCGAGGCCGGGGCCCCTCACAGGCCGCGGAGCCTGTCGGCCAGGCGGGAGAAGCGCTCTTCGAGCTTGTTGTTGCGGACCGCGATGGCCAGAGCCTTCTTCGTCCCGACCAGGACGACCAGCTTCTTGGCCCGGGTCACAGCGGTGTAGAGGAGGTGGCGCTGGAGCATGAGGTAGTGTTGGGTGGAGACGGGCATGACAACCACGGGATACTCGCTGCCCTGGCTCTTGTGGACCGTGGTGGCGTAGGCCAGGACCAGTTCATCCACTTCGTCCCGCTCGTAGGCCACTATCCGCGGGCCGGCCGCGTCGGGGAAGGCCACGGCCACCTGGCCGCCCTCGGCGTCGACGGCCCGGATGACCCCGATGTCGCCGTTGTAGACCTCTTTGGGGTAGTTGTTGCGGATCTGCATGACCTTGTCGCCGGTCCTGAGGCACAGCGCGCGGCCGCCTATCTCGGCCTTGCCCCAGCCCGGCGGGTTAAGGGCCTTCTGGAGTTCGGCGTTGAGGTTCTCGACCCCGATGACCGTGCGCCGCATCGGCGTGATGACCTGGATGCTGGTGAAGGGGTCGCCGGCCAACCCCATCTCGGCCAGGCGGTCAGGGAGGCGATGGGAGCACAGGGCGACCACGGTCTCCAAGATCTTTTCCGGCAAGGCCTCCTCGATGAAGAAGAAGTCTCGGTCGCGGTCGTTGAGGGCCGGCATCTGCCCCTCGTTGATGCGGTGGGCGTTGACGACGATGAGGCTCTCGCGCGCCTGCCGGAAGATACGGGTGAGCCGGACGACGGGTAACGTCCCCGAGGCGATGACATCCCGCAGGACGGACCCCGGGCCCACGGCCGGCAACTGGTCCACATCGCCGACCAGGACCAGGCGCATGGGCGGCTCGATGGCCTTCAGCAGATGATGCATAAGGACCAGGTCGACCATGGAGACCTCGTCGATGATGACGATGTCGGCCTCCAGGGGGTTGTCCTCGTTCCTCTGGAACTCCAGCCCGCGCCCCGGGGAGAAGACAACCTCCAACGTCCGGTGGATGGTCCGGGCCTCCTGCCCGGTCGCCTCGGTCATGCGCTTGGCGGCCCGGCCGGTCGGGGCGGCCAGGAGCGGAGTCAGCCCGCGCTCCCGGCAGAGGCCGAGGAGGCACTTGATGATGGTGGTCTTGCCGGTCCCGGGGCCGCCCGTGACGACGAGGACGCCATGGCTGAGAGCTTCCCCGACGGCCTGGGACTGCTCGGGCGACAACTCGATTTCGGCGTCGGCAGCAGCCTGGGCGACCTCCCCCGGGGATGGGGGATCCCAATCCTCGCCGCGGGCCAGGAGGAGCAGCTTCTCGGCCACCGCCTTCTCGGCGCGATGGAGGGGGGCAAGGTAGAGAGCCTGGCCCTGGTCCAGAGTCTCCTGGCGGAGGATGCCCTCGTCTACCAGGCGGTCGGTCTCGGCCGAGACGAGGTCGATATCGACCTCGAGCCCCTCGGCGACCTTCGCCTCGACATACTCCCGGAATCCGAAGACATGGCCCTCCTGGGTATTCTGCCCAAGGAAGTACAGGAGGCCGGCCCGTACTCGGTGCGGCGAGGTCGGCTCTAGGCCCATCTGCAGGGCGATGCGGTCGGCGGTCTTGAAGCCGATGCCGAAGACCTCGTCGGCCAGGCGATAGGGGTTCTCCCGCAGGGCGGCCACGGAGTCGTTGCCGTAGTGGCGATGGATGCGCAAGGCCAGGGAAGGCGACACCCCGACCGACTGCAGAAAGAGCATGATGTCCTTGAGGCCCTTCTGGCTGGCGAACCCGGCAACGATGTCCCTGGCCCGCTTGGCGCCGATGCCGTCCACTTCGGTCAGACGGCCGCAATCCTCCTCCAGGACGCGGAGGACGTCCTGGCCGAAATGCCGGACGAGGCGCTTCGCCGTCACCGGACCGACTCCCCGGACCAAGCCGGAGCCTAGATACCGCTCGATGCCCTCGATCGTGTGCGGCAGGATGATCTGGTGGAGCGAGACCTTGAACTGGCGCCCGTACTCCGGATGGTCGGTCCAGGTGCCCTCGAGGCGAAGGCTCTCCCCGGGTCGGAGTTGCGAGAAGTTCCCGACGAAGGTGATGACCGGCTGCGGCCCGACCCCGCCCGCCTCCCCGGCCTTCTCCAAGCGCAGGCGCCCGACGGTGTACCCGTTGTCCTCGTTGTAGTAGGTGAGCCGTTCGAGGGTTCCCTCGAGCGTGACGGCGGCGGGAGCGGCAGCGGGCATCCCTAAGCGGGACCCGCTTGCGGTAGGACGACCGCCGTGGTGTAGAGAGACACCCGGTTGCGGCCGCGGTGCTTGCCGTAGTACATGGCCTCGTCGGCGCGGAAGATGAGTTCGTCCGGCTGGGTGGCGTGCTCGGGGTAGGTGGCCACGCCCGCCGTCACGGTGACCCGGACGGGAGCGACGCAGCGCTGGCACTCGAAGTGATGGGCCTCGACGGCCCGCCGGATACGCTCGGCCACGACCAAGGCCTCATCGCCACCCGCACCGGGAAGAAGCACGACGAACTCCTCTCCTCCGTACCTGGCCACCTCGTCGGTGGCGCGGACGCTGTCCTTGATGAGTTCGGCCACTTGCACGAGAACCTCGTCCCCCACCTGGTGGCCGTAGCGGTCGTTGATGCCCTTGAGATAGTCCACGTCGACGAAGATGAGGGAGAAGGGTTTCTCCTTGGCCTCATGGCGGCGAATCTCGTCGCTGAGGCGTTCATAGAAGAACCGGTAGTTGTACACGCCGGTCTTGGAGTCCATGATGGCCATCTGCCGGGTCTCCTGGTAGCGCGTGGCCCGGCTGAGGGCCGCGCCGGCCTGGGCGGCAAAGATGGTCAGGAGACGCACGTGCTCGTCGGTGTACCTCGACTCGCTCGCAGCGCCAAGGACCAGGACTCCGACCAGACCCTCCTCGGTCGCCATCGGCGCCACGACGAGCGACCTCGGTGGCTGCCAGGCGGCGTCCTCGCCCAGCCTGGGGTCGGTCCGGGAGTCGCTCACGACCTCGACCGTGCGGCGCTCCGCCACCCCGCCGACGATGCCTTCGCCGAGCCGGAAGTTCCGTCCCTCGAGGGGGTTCCCGACCGGAAGACCATCGACGGCCCGGAGGACTTGCCCCAGGTCGTCCCACAGGAAGAGGACGGCCAGGTCCCAGGGCGCGAGCCGCCCCAGGGTGTCGAAGACCTTGGCCTTGACGCTCTCCAGGTCGAGCCCTTGACTGAGGGATTGGGCGGACTCGTAGAGCGTGCGCAACTCTTGGTTCAGGTTGTCC
The DNA here is from genome assembly GCA_937863905.1 of uncultured Bacillota bacterium. Taxonomy (GTDB): domain Bacteria; phylum Bacillota; class Sulfobacillia; order UBA995; family UBA9673; genus CALMHV01. Next base: position 3,284 of record CALMHV010000374.1, on the reverse strand, counting down.
AAGCGAAAAACCAGTCGGAAGATGAGGGCGGTGACGAACGACACGACGAAGAGGGCGATTGCCGCCAGAAGGCCGCCGACCGAGTGGAGGATGATAACCGCGACACCGAGGGGGGCCGTGATGAGGTAGGTGAGGCTCTCCCACTTGGCCGGCTCGCCCCAGATGACCTTAGCGCTCTCCTCGGGATGGGCGAGGGTGAAGAAGAACCCGACCAGGCCGTGGTTGACGATGAAGAAGACCAAGGTGAAGACACCGACGCCCAGGAGCCCGACGAAGTCGAGGCGGGTGCCGGACGTCCCGCCCACGAGGTTAAAGGCAGCGGCGGCGACGAAGATGGTCAGGGCGTACTGGCCGCAGTTGAAGAGTTTGACCCGCCAAGTGCGCTTCTCGAAGAACGTGCCGAGAAGGTAGCCGATGACCTGGACGGCGGCCGCCGCGCCCGTCCCGTAGAGGATGAAAGTCGGAAGGACGACCGCATACGACAAGGACATCGCCCCACGGGCGAGCGGGACGAAGGCCCACTCCGCCAGGATACCCATGACGAGAAAGACGACCAGGCCGAGATACCCGGCGGAAGAGGCCTGGCGAAGGCTACCCGGAAGCGTGAGGGCGAGAAGAGTCAGACCGCCCACACCAACGACAATGGGATAGGCGGTTCTGAGGATGGCTAGTTTCCGAGCGCCGTCTTGCGGCATCCTTCATTGCCCCTCGGGGCCTTGGTTCCGTTTTCCTTCTCTGTCCGGTGAACATATCCTTTCGAGGGCCGCGGCGCCGGTGGCGGTGGCGGACCTCAGCCGACCCGGGAGCGGAGTTCGTCGGCGCGGTCGGTGCGCTCCCACGGCAGGTCGAGGTCTTCGCGGCCGAAGTGGCCGTAGGCGGCGACCTGCTTGTAGATGGGCCGCCTCAAGTCGAGGTCGCGCATCAGGGCGCCGGGACGCATGTCGAAAACCTTCTTCACCGCCTCGAGGATGACCGACTCGGGAACGACGGCCGTCTCGTGCGTGTCCAGAGCCAGCGACACGGGTTCCGGCACACCGATGGCGTAGGCCACCTGGAACTCGCAGCACTCAGCGAGCCCGGCCGCGACGATGTTCTTGGCCACGTACCTGGCGCCGTAAGCTCCGGAGCGGTCCACCTTGGTCGGGTCCTTGCCGGAAAGGGCGCCGCCGCCGTTGCGGGCGTAGCCCCCGTAGGTGTCAACCATGATTTTCCGCCCGGTGAGCCCGGTGTCGGCCTGCGGGCCGCCGACGACGAACTGGGTCGAGGGGGTAATGAGGTACCGGGTCTCCGCGTCGAGCATCGCCGCGGGGACCACGGGCCGGATGACCTTGCCGATGATGTCCTCCTCCATCGTCTCCCGGGGGATGCCCTCGCGGTGCTGGGCGGAGACGACGACGGTGTGGACGCGGACGGGCTTACCGTCCTGGTACTCGATGGTGACCTGGGTCTTGCCGTCGGGCCGGAGGTAGGGGATCTCGGCCGTCTTGCGGACCTCGGCCAGACGCCGGGCGATGCGGTGCGCAAGGTGGATGGGCATCGGCATCAGGGTCGGCGTCTCGCGGCAGGCGAAGCCGAACATCATGCCCTGGTCGCCCGCGCCGAGCCGGTCTATCTCCTCCGGGCCGCCCCGGTACACGCTGGCGGCGATGTCCGGGGACTGATCGTCGATGGCCACCAGGACGCCGCAGGTCTCGGCGTCGAAGCCGAACTTCGCCCGCACGTACCCGATGTCGCGGACGGTCTCCCGGATGAGGTGCCGGATGTCGGCCCAGCCGGTCGTGGTCACCTCGCCGGCGACCAGAACCATGCCCCGGGTCAGCAGAGTCTCGCAGGCTACCCGGGCGTAAGGGTCTTGGGCCAAAAGGGCGTCGACGATGGCGTCGGAGATAGTATCGGCCATCTTGTCCGGATGGCCCTCGGTGACCGATTCCGACGTGAAGAGGAAGTCCTTGCGGGTCATCACTCTCCCGGTCATGCCAACCCCTCCGATCTAGGTTCCCCCCCCGTGGCCCCCGGCGCTGGGCCGGGGCCGAACTCGGCCCTCACCGACCGAGAGACGGCGCCGGCGAGACTCATCGCTCGCCTGGCGTCCTCCACGGCGAGACCGGCCAGACCGCACGCCGGCGATAGCATTGACTGCTGAGTCAGGGCTCTCTCGGAGACGCCTTTCTTCACCAGGGTCTCGATGTGCCCCAGGAGCCGCCGGTGGAGAGCAGGCCCGTCCGTGCCGCCGAGAAGAGTGGCGTCCGTCGGCACGAGCCCCCAGACGAGGACCTTTCCGGCCGCGAGGAAGCCGGCGACGGCCTCCGGGTACAGGACCAGCCGGTCGCCGTAGGCCCAGGTGTCGAAGGACAGGAATCTGGCCGGCGAGGCCAGGACGAACTCCCAGTCGGTGTTGGCGCAGCAGTGCAGGCCCCAGACGCCGTCCAGGACCTCGTCGAACACCCGGAGGTACCCGAGCACCGTCTCCGGCCGGTACGGGAAGTAGGCGGAGCCGAACGTACCGAGGTACGGTTCATCCACCGAGATGAGGACATGGCCGGCGCCGTTTCCGCCGAGTTCGGTCAGAAGACCCCTGAGGAACCGCTCCTGCCACCTGGCCCGGAGAGCCAGCCCGCGCGCCACCCCGTCCATCAGGTCCTCTTCGTAGAGGAGGGCTCGCCCGCCGGCATCGGTGACCGCCAGCCCGAGGCTGACCGGGCCGATGCTCTGGCCTTTGAGGCCCAGGAGACCCGGCCACCGGGCGAGGTCGAAGGCCGGGGTCGCCAGAGCCCGGCGGAAAGCCTCAAGACCGGCGGCGTCCTCGGTGCGGAGGGCCCAGCCATCCTCGCCCCCCTCGCCGTCCTCGCCTCCCCCGCAATCCTCGCCGCGCCCCGCCGACAGCGTGTCCCGGTACACCCGCTCAAGGCGCTCCGCGGCTTCCTGGTCGCGGCGCCAGCGGGGTCCGGAGGGGTCGCCGGGGACCAGGCCGGGGAGTCCGGCGGAGAATTGCCGGTACATGTCCTCCCGCGGCGAGAGGCGAGGCAGTTGCGGCCAGTACGGCACCTCCGGGCAATGGCTCAGGACATCCGACACCGCCCGCTCCGGCGAGACGTGAGGCAGGCTGCCGATGCCTGTGACGGCGAAACGAGGTTCGAAGGGCTTCCCACCACCCGTCACAGCCATGCGGTCTCCTCCTCTCGGGCCGCGGCTCGTCAGGGCCGCACCAAAAACGAAAGGCCCCGTCCATCACTGGATGAGGCCCTCAATAGCTCATCTGCCAGCATGGGACACGCCTGCGGGAT
>CALMHV010000373.1 GCA_937863905.1 uncultured Bacillota bacterium | reverse complement strand
GGAGGAGAAGGCGTAGATGCCCGCCACTCCCGGCACGCCGCTGATGGCGGTGAGAACCTCGTCCCTCTCCTGGCGGCTCGGGAAGAAGGAGTAGTCCGGGGAGGGCCGGTCGGCGTCGCCGGTCAGGTAGCCCGAGGTGTAGTAGTTGGGATGGAAGTACCGGAGCGGGCTGCCGAAAGTCGGGCTGAGGACGGAGAGGCCCGGCGCCCCGGTCTTGAGGTCGGCCAGGTCGGTCTCGGTCGGCCACGTCCAGCCGGGGTAGACCAAGACGTCGCCGCCCAGGAAGGCCCGATACTCAGCCACGCGTTGGGTTGTGTAGCCTTCGCCCACCGAGAGCGAGCTGGTCATCATGAAAGCCGCGATGGCCATGACCAAAACGCTCATGATACTGCGGCCGAGGTTCCGCATGGCGTTGACCTGTCCGAGGTAGACGAGTGTCCTCACGCGGCGCCTCCCGCTTCGTCGCGGATGATGCGGCCGTCGGCGATGGTCAGGACGCGGTGGGCGTCCTCGGCCATGCCCTTATCGTGGGTCACCACGACGACGGTCTGCCCCAGGTCGCGGTTCAACTCGACGAGGACCTTCCGGATCTCGCGGGTCGTCCGGCTGTCGAGGTTGGCGGTCGGTTCGTCGGCCATGAGGACCTTCGGTTCGTTGGCCATCGCCCGGGCGATGGCCACTCTCTGCTGCTCGCCCCCGGACATCTGGGGCGGCCGGTGGCGCGACCGCTCCGCGAGCCCCAGGCGTTCGAGGAGATTGGCCGCGTGGCGCAGGGCGAACCAGTCCGGAGTCCCGGAAAGGCGGATGGGCAAGGCCACGTTCTCCAGGGCGGTGAGCCCGGGGAGCAGGTTGAAGAACTGGTAGATCATCCCGACCTTCTGGCGCCGCACGGCGCAGAGGGCGTTCTCCGACAGGACGTTGAGGCGCTGCCCGTCAAGGATGACCTCTCCGCTCGTGGGCCGGTCGATGCCGGCCATGAGGGAGAGAAGCGTGCTCTTCCCGCTGCCCGAGGCGCCCTTGATGAGGACGTACTGGCCTTCCTCGATGTCGAGGGTGACGTTGTCCACGGCGTAGACCGCCGTCCCGAGCCAGTAGACCTTGTTCAGGCGTTCGGCCCTGAGAATAGGGTCTCGCCGGACAGCCAGGTCCAGGTGGGACAAGGTCGGGCTCCTTTCCCGTTCGCCACTACTTGCTCGATTGGGGACAGATATCCTGACACACCCGGCACATGAGATGGAGGTTCCCACCGAACCGGGGTTCGTAAGCGGGGATGTCGAGGGACGCGAAGCGTTCGCGGACGGCGAGGTCCACCTCGGCGAGATTCCCGCCCTTGGCGCGCAGGCTGAGTGAGACGAGACAGCTCTCGGGGTCAACCACGTAGGGCGTAAGCGCGCCCATGGGGCAGGCGTCCAGGCAGAGGACGCAGTCGCCGCAGAGGTCGCCGCCCGACGCCGGATGCTCCGGTTCCAGGTCGGCGTCGGTGACGAAGCACGCCAGGCGGAAGTCGGGGCCGAAGTCGCGGCTGAGGAGGAGCGAGTTCTTGCCGAAGACCCCGAACCCGGCCAGAACCCCCAGGTTCTTGAGCGACAGCCTACCGGTCACGGCGACGCGGGCGCCCCGTCTCTCAAGCCAGAGGGCCAGGCGGTCGCAGCGCTGTTCGAGGACGGTATAGGCGGGGTAGACCCACCGGCCGAGCTTGGCCTCGTAGGTCGCGGTGTCGAGCGCCCGGTCCCAGAGCCCTAGACCCACGACCACGACCGCTTTCGCGTCCGGGAGGATGTCGGACGGCCGCGCGGTGCGCCGCCGCAGTTCCCAGTAGGCGACGTCGATGCCGGCGTAGGCTTCGACGGCCGCGGCGGCAACGACCCCGAAGAAGTCGAGGCCCAGCTTCCTGGCCCCGTCCTGGAGTTCGGTCGTCAGCGACAAACCCTTCACCCCTTAGTCCGGCTGGAAGTAGAGGAACATGCCCGGACCGTTGTCCGGGCGAGGCGCGAAGCCGAACTTCTGGTAGAAGCCGGCCCGGCCCTTGGCGGCGAAGAGCCCGATGTAGGGGATGCCGCTGTTTCGGATGCGCTCGATGAGACCCGTGAGGAGCCGGCTGCCCAGGCCGCGGCCCTGGAACTCGGGAAGGACGATGAGGTCGTGAATCCAGGCGTGGATGCCGCCGTCGGAGACGACGCGGCCGTAGCCTACGAGCCGTCCGCCGGGCGCCCGGGCCGAGAGCGAGAAGTATGTCCCGGACAGGGCCCGCCGGAAGCTCTCGGGCGGTAGGACGTGCCACCCGGCGCTGGCGTAGAAGGACGCCAGTTCCGGCGGCGTGACCGGCTGCGTGTCGAAGGTGAGGACCTGACCGTTCACGGTCAGCGACCCGAGTCCCGCTTCAGGGTCCACGGTGGCCACCTCCGTCCGGGCTGGTGAGACCACGGGCTGTCGTCCGGGCCGCCAGCACGGCCCGGGTGAGGTTGCCGGAAGAGAACTCGCCGTGGGTGAGAGCGGCGAACGAACTCTCCCCACCGAAGAGCGCGTCGCGGATGGCTTCCTCGGTGAGGCCGTCCGCCAGAAGCTCCCGGCCCCGAGCCACGAGATCGCGCAGGTAACCGGCGCAGGCGAGCAGCGCCTCCCGGCCGTTCTCGAAGACCCCGCCGGGGGCGGTGAAGAGGACGAACGGTCGCTGGTCCGAGGCCAGGGCCGCCAGGCGCTCCAGGGAGTCGATCATCTCGGCGACGTCCGTCTCCCGCCAGGCCACCCGCGGACGCTCCCCCACGAGGAGGTCGCCCGTGAAGCACCAGCCCATGTCCGGCTCGACGAGGGAGACGTGGCCGGGGCAGTGGCCCGGGGTCTCGACGACCTGGAAGCGGAAGCGCTCCGTGACAATCTCGTCGCCCACGGGCAGCGCCTCCGACGGTTCCGGTCGGCCCCAGACCGTGGCCCGGTAGTCGGGAATGGGGGGCACCTGCCGGAGGCGCGGGATGGCCCAGGGGTGGGCCAGGATGGTGACGCCGAGTCTCTCTGAGAGCAGCCGGTTGGCGGCGACGTGGTCCTCGTGATAGTGGGTGTTGACGGCCACCCGGACCGGCGGAAGGCCGGGAGCCGACCCCGACAGCGCCTCAACGAGTTCCTCCGCCGTGTTGGCGCAGGCCGTGTCGATGAGGAGACCGTCCACGAGGTAGGCGGCGACCCAGTAAAGGGGTTGACCGTCCAGGACGGTGCTCATGAGGAACTGCGTGACCGGGCCGAAGTGAGCGGTCTTGAGCATGAGG
>CALMHV010000372.1 GCA_937863905.1 uncultured Bacillota bacterium | reverse complement strand
ACCATCCGGCGTGGCGCCTGGCGGTCGAGAACCTCCGGGAACGCCTCGGGCGCTGGACCGGCGGGACCGGTGGCCGGCGCGGCGAACCCGTGCGGCCCGCGTCGCTGCGGCGGGACCTCCACCGCCTGTGCGACACTCACCTCGGCCCGGTGCGGAGCGAGCCCGGGTTACGTCAGGCTCTGGCCGGCCTGACGGGCCTGTCCGATCAGCTTCCCCGCCTGAAGTGCGAGGTCCCCGCCGACCTCCTCCTGGCCCTTGAGATGGGTTTCGCCATTCGCACCGCCACCTTCGTGGCCCAGGCCGCGCTGCTCCGGACGGAGAGCCGAGGGTCCCATTTCCGCGAGGACTTCCCCGTCGAGAGCGACGCCTGGGTCAGGTCTGTGGTCCTCGGCGGCGCCGGATAGACTAACGGGAGCGCGGCGGCAGGGGTTGACCAGCGGACGGGCGAAACCCCTAAGCCTTGGGGGTTCCAATGTGAAACGGCTTCGAAACTATCTGATAGCAGGTCTTATCGTCCTCATTCCGGTCGTCATCACCTGGCAACTCCTTGTCTGGCTCTTCAACCTGGTGGACGGCCTCCTCGGCGGCGTGGTCGCCGCTGTCTTCCACCGGCCGATTCCCGGGCTGGGCCTGGTCGTCACGGTCGTCATCGTTTTCGTGGTCGGTCTCTTGGCCGCCAACTTCTTCGGTCGCCGCCTCATCCACTACGGGGAGACCGCGATGCGGCGCACGCCCATCGTCCGGGGCGTCTATGTCGCCATCAAGCAACTGACCGATGCCTTCGTCCGTCAGGAACAGGCCGCTTTCAGCAAGGTCGGCCTGGTGGAGTACCCGCGGAAGGGCATCTACTCCCTGGGTTTTTTGACCTCGCCCCCGAGCGGAGAACTCGAGGAGAAGGCCGGCGCCGATCTCGTCGGCCTCTTCGTCCCGACCACGCCCAACCCGACTTCGGGTTTCCTTCTCTATGTGCCCCGCCAGGACGTCGTCTTCCTGGACATGCCGGTGGAGGACGGGCTCAAACTGGTCATCTCGGGGGGCATCGTCTCCCCGCCTGAAGGGGCGGGGCGGACCCCCGGCCTCCAGGGCGGCTCCGAAGGAGATGAGGCATCGTGATGGTGGTCTCTCGGGCCCGGGTCACCCGGGCGCTGCTCGTCCTCGTTCTAGCGGTGGCCCTGGCGGCCTGTTCCACCTTGGCCGTGCTGGGCTGCCGGCCGCAACTGGCCGGCGGTGGGACCGGCGCCGACACCGGCAGCGGTTCCGGTGGCGTCACGCCCGGTTCCGGGGGCACCGGCGGGACGGGTGGCCCGGGCGGTACGGGCGGCCAGCCCCCTCCTCCCGCGGACACAGCCTTCTGCCCGCTGTGCGGGGCCGAGGAGCCCAGGGCCGCCCTCCTGCATCGCCCCCTGGCGGTCTGTGTCGACAACCAGAGCGCGGCCCGGCCCCAGTCGGGGCTGAAGGACGCTTGCCTGGTCTACGAGGTCTTGACCGAGGGCGGAATCACTCGCTTCTTGGCCTTCTACCTCCACGAGAAAGCCACCGCCGTCGGACCCATCCGCAGCCTGCGCCCGTACCTGCTTGACCTCTCGATGGCCCTGGGGGCGCCGATAGCCTTCGTGGGCGGGAGCCAGGCCGCCCTGGACGACGTGGCGACCCTCGCGGCGAGCGCCCTGGCCATCAACGAGATGAGCTATCCCTACCCGTTCTGGCGCTCCGAAGCCCGTTCGTCTCCGCACAACGCCTACGCCGGCATCGCGGAACTGCGGTCGGCCAGCGTGGCCTTGGGGTACGAACCCGCGACCCTGTCGAATCCGACCGTCCCGGCCTTCAGCTTCGCTCCCACGCCGGACAAGGCGGTCCTGCCTACCGGTCAGACGGTGCAGCGCTTCACCCTGACCTACGCGGCCGGGGCCGGAGACTACTCCGTCACCTACGATTTCGACTCGGAAGCCGGCCAGTGGATGAGATACCTCGGGCGGTCGGCCCAGGTCGACGCGGTCGACGGCCATCAACTCCGGGCCACGACGGTCATCGTCCAATTCGTGTCGAGTTCGGTCATCCCGGGCGACTCGGAGGGGCGCCTCAAGCTGAACCTCACCGGTGGGGGCAGCTGCCGGGTCTTCTGTCAGGGTCGGACCTTCACGGCGAGTTGGGCCAAGTCCGGCCGGACGTCGGGCCTGACCTACACCGACGCTTCCGGCAAGCCGCTCAACCTTCCGCCGGGGCCGGTCTGGGTCCTCATCGCTCCCCCAAACAGCGCCGTGACGACGCAGTAGGAGGTTACCGGACTTTGACGAGCCTCGGGGACGGAAAGCTCTTGGACCAGGATATCCGCGGCACGGGCGTCACCTTCGGCGCCCTGGCCCTGGAGGCGCGGGCCGCCAGGGAACTGGCCTACGCTCCCTTCTCCGGTTTCAGGGTCGGCGCCGCCGCGCTCGGGGCGGGCGGGCGCGTCTTCCGCGGCTGTAACGTCGAGGCGGCCGCCTACCCCCTGACCAACTGCGCCGAAAGGGTGGCCATCCAGAAGGCCGTGTCGGAGGGCGAACGCCGGATAGTGGCCATCGCCGTCGTCGGCGACGCCGCCTATCTGCGCCGGTCCGCCGGGGGCGGTGGGGCGGGGTCCGCGGCCGGAGGCGGTGCCACCGGCGTGGAGCGGCTCAGCCTCTTCGTCACGCCCTGCGGGGCCTGCCGGCAGATCATCTTCGAGTTCGGTCCCGACGCCTCGGTCCTCCTGCTCGACCTTGAAGGCGACTACCATCTTACCTCGGCTCGGGAACTCCTGCCCGGCGGCTTCCGCCTGGAGGGGTTCTCCGCGTGAAGGGCGGCGGCCGCTCCGGCGCCCCGGCTCTCGACCGTCCCGTCTTTCGCTCCGGGCTCGTCACGATCGTGGGGCGGACGAACGTCGGCAAGTCCACTCTCCTGAACCGCCTCGTGGGGCGGAAGGTCGCCATCATGTCCGAGAAGCCCCAGACCACGCGCAACCGGATCGTCGGCGTCGTGAACCGCGAGGCGGCCCAAATCGTGTTCATTGACACTCCCGGCATCCACCGCCCGCGCCATCGCCTCGGTGAGTACATGGTCGGCGCGGCGCTCGGCGCCCTCCAGGAGGTGGAGGCCGTCCTCTTCGTGGTCGAGGCTCCCGAAACCCCGGGACCGGGCGACCGTTTCGTGGCCGAGCGCCTGGAGAAGCTGAAGACACCCATCCTCCTCGTCGTCAACAAGGCCGACCTCTGCTCGGGCGAGCTTACCCGGACCAACCTCGCGGCCTACCGCGCCCTCGGCGAATTCGCCGCCTGCCTGGTCATCTCGGCCATCAAGGACGAGACCTTCGAGCTTCTGCTCCGGACCATCGAGTCCGTCCTCCCCGAGGGCCCCCACTACTACCCGGAGGGCATGGACACCGACCAGCCCGAGGCTTTCGTCATCGCCGAACTCGTGCGCGAGAAGGTCCTCGCCCTCACGCGCGAGGAGGTGCCCCACTCCGTGGCCGTGGCCGTCGAGGAGATGCGGGCCGGCGGGGCGCGGGTGGAGACACTGGCGGACGTGGAGAGTCGTCGGCCGCGAGACGAGGCCGGCTCGCTCGGCGGCAGTCTTGGGACCGGCGGGACCGACGTCTTCGGCGGTGCGGATTCCGGTTTCGAGGACGCTCCGGCCCGGCCGGACCTCCTCTACACCCGGGCCATCATCTACGTCGAGCGGGAATCCCAGAAGGGCATCCTCATCGGGGCGAAAGGGTCGATGCTGAAGGAGATAGGCCGCTTGGCCCGCGAGGAAATGGAAGCCCTCTTCGGCAACAAGGTCTACCTCGAACTCCGGGTGAAGGTCGAGAGAGACTGGCGCGACCGGGCGCCCATCCTCCGGGCGTTGGGGTACACGCTGCCCAGGGACTAGGCCCCGGCGCACGACCTTCCGGGGACCGGCGGCGCCGCCGTGTAAACCTCGTCGACCTCGACCACGAGCGCCCCGCGCCAGACGCGGGCCGTTCCCTTGACCTGATAGGCGGTGGGGTCCAGGGTGATGACCGATACCGCCACTCGGCTGCCGTCCGGAACCGCGGAGGCCACGGCCGGGTCGGCGATGAGGAGACCGCCGCGCCCTATCGGGGCGACCCCCGCCGCCGGCAAGACCTTCACGCCTCCCGCCACCGGCCAGGCTATGGCCTTGATGGCCTTCAGGCGGGAGAACTTCTCCGCGACCTGGACGGGCATGACCCGGGA
>CALMHV010000371.1 GCA_937863905.1 uncultured Bacillota bacterium | reverse complement strand
TGGTGCGCCTATTCTCTTCGTCGGAGATGCGGGCGGCGGACGGTCTTGCCGCGGAGGCGGGCGTGCCGGGGGTCCTTCTCATGGAGAACGCCGGCCGGGCCGTGGCCGAGGTCGCGGCCGGGTTAGTCGCGCAAGCGGCCCCTGGCCTCGGGGCCAGCCCCCAGAGCCGCCATCGTGGCGCCTTGTCGGCCGCGCCCATCACCATCCTGGTCGGCAAGGGCAACAACGGCGGTGACGGTCTGGTCGCGGCCAGGCACCTCGCGGAGCAGGGCTTCACGGTTGAAGTCGTCTTGGCCGAACCGGGCGAGACCTTCACCGGCGACGCCCTGGTCAACCTGAAAGCTCTGGCCGACAGGACGTCCCTCCGGCCCACGGTCTTCTCGGGCGAGTCACGCGACCTTGAGCCGCTCCTCGCCAGGTCTTCGGTCGTCATCGACGCCCTTCTCGGCACCGGCGCGAAGGGTGCCCCGCGGGATTCGGTGGCCGCCCTTATCCGGCTGGTCAACGAGGCCCGGGCGGGCGCTTCCGGGAAGGCTACGCCCCCCACCGGGCCGAGCCTCCTGGCCGTCGACCTGCCTTCCGGTCTCGACGCGGACACCGGCCAGGCCGCCAAGCCTTGCGTCCGGGCCGACGCCACCGTGACCCTGGCCGGCGTGAAGACCGGTCTTGCCCTTCCCGAGGCGGCGCCGTACGTCGGTCGCCTCTATCTCGCTCCCATAGGCCTCCCCGAGGACTGTCTGGACCGGGCCCTGTCGGGGTCAGGTGGGGGCGCGGCCGCCACGCCGTCTCCGCCCACCCATTGGCTCCTCCCGGCGGCGGCCGCCGCCTTTCTTCCCGCCCGTCCGGCCACCGGCCACAAGGGAACCTTCGGCCACGTCTGGGTCATCGCCGGCTCGCCGGGGTACACGGGGGCGGCGGCTCTCGCCGGCCTTGGCGCCCTGCGGTCCGGCGCCGGCCTGGCCACCGTGGCCTGCCCGGAAGGCTGTCGTCCCGTCATCGCCTCGGCGCTGCCCGAGCTTCTCACCCGGGGACTCCCTGAAGGTCCGGATGGCCGCCTCGCCGGCGCCTCCGCCGACGACCTGGCTCTCGCGCTCGGCGGGAAGGCGAAAGAAGGGCAGGAAGGAAAGAGCCTGGCCCTGGTCGTGGGGCCGGGTCTCGGCTCGAGCCCTGAGGTGGCGGCCTTCGTCTCGGCCATCCTCCGTGGCCCCGGACGCCGGCTGCCCTTGGTCCTCGACGCCGACGCCCTGAACGCCATCGCTCTCGCCGGAACGGACGCGGTCACCGGCCTTCTGTCCAGCGTCTTGGGTTCATCCCGGGTGGTCGTCACCCCCCACCCGGGCGAGATGTCCCGGCTCGTGGGCCGCCCCGTCGCGGAGATCCAGGCCGACCGCCTGGGAACCGCCCGCCGGGCCGCGCGAGCCTGGGGGGTCGTCGTTGTCCTGAAGGGCGCGGGCACCGTCGTCGCCGCCCCGGACGGAGCCGCCTGGCTGAACGCCACCGGGAACCCCGGCCTGGCCACCGCAGGCAGCGGCGACGTCCTGGCCGGGGCCATCGGGACGTTCCTCGCCCAGGGGTTGCCGCCGCTGGAGGCCGCCCTGGTTGCCGTGTCGGCCCACGGGCTGGCCGGAGACCTGGCCGCGCGGGACATCGGTCGCCGGGGTCTTCTGGCATCGGACATCGCTCACCGCCTGCCCCGGGCTCTGGATAGCTTGGCGGAGGCCACCGGATACGGGCCGACGTTCGTCGCGGTCTGAACCGGGAGGCGCCCGTCGCGGCGTGGCGCCGCCGGGTGGCTGAGCCTGACCAGACACGAGTTTAGGAGGCGACATCAAGACCGTGGTCCTTGACTACCGCTCTCCCGGCAGTGAGGCCGAGACCATGTTCCGGCCGACCTGGGCCGAGATCTCCCTGGATGCTATCGCCGCCAACACGAGGGCCCTTCTCCGCCTGGCCGCCCCGGCCGACCTCCTGGCCGTGGTCAAGGCCGACGCCTACGGGCACGGCGCCGTCGAGACGTCGCGGACCGTGCTTGAGGCCGGGGCCACCTGGCTCGGCATCGCCGCCCTCGAGGAGGCCATCGAACTCCGGCGGGCCGGCATCACCGCCCCCATCCTGAACCTCAGCCCCTCGATGCCGGCTCAGGCCGACACGATTGTGGGGAACGACGTCGTGGCGGCCGTTTTCGACCTCGAGACGGCCGAAGCCCTTGCCGCCGCTGGTCGCCGTCACGGCCGCCCGGCCCGGGCCCACCTCAAGGTGGACACGGGGATGGGCCGCATGGGCGTCACGCCTGACCAGGCCGGCGCGGACTTCGCGCTTCGTCTCTCCCGCCTGGAGGGACTGGAACTCGAGGGTGTCTACACTCACTTCTCGTCGAGCGACGAGGCCGATCCGACCTTCACGCGGCAGCAGGCCGCCCTCTTCGAGGGTTTCCTCGCTCTTTGCGCCAAGGCCGGCCTCAAGTTCCGCTGGCGGCACGCCGCCAACACGGCCGGCATCATCTCTCACCCGGAGACGCGCCAGAACCTGGTCCGGGTCGGGATAGGCCTCTACGGCCTCTACCCCTCCGCCGAGGTGGACCCATCGCGGGTCGCCCTCGTGCCGGCCATGACCTGGAAGTCCCGGCTTCTCTTCGTGAAGCGGGTCGCGGCCGGGACACCCGTCTCCTACAACCGGGAGTTCATCACCGAGCGGCCGACCGTCGTCGGAACTTTGCCCGTCGGCTACGCCGACGGCTACCGCCGGGCGAACACGCGCGGCCGGGTCCTTGTCCGGGGCGTCAGCTGCCCGGTTTTGGGGCGCGTCTGTATGGACCACATCATGGTCGGCCTGGACGCTGTCGTGGGCCTGGGGGACTCGGCCGCGGGCCTCGGCGCGAATTCCGTCCTCGACTCCCTCGTCGGCGAGGAGGCCATCCTGCTCGGCGGCGGCCCATCCGCCTCCCTGCCAGCGGAGGAGCTGGCCGCGACCTGTCAAACCATCAACTACGAAATCGTCTCCAGCGTCGGCCGCCGGGTGCCCCGCGTCTTCATTCGCGGCGGGCGGCCGGTGGCCATACGCTCCATCCTCGGCACCGCCCCTCTCGGCGGCGCCGCTCTCCCCGGAGGTGGCCCCAAGTGAGCCTTTTCGGACGGCCTCGCGCCCGCCTCTCCTCCTGGCCGACTCCTCTGGAGGAGTGCCCGCGGCTTTCCGCCGCTCTCGGCGGGCCCCACCTCTGGGTGAAGCGCGACGACCTGACCGACCTCGGTCTGGGCGGGAACAAGGTGCGGAAGCTCGAGTACCTCTTAGGCGAGGCGATCAGCCAGGGCGCCGACACCGTCGTGACGACCGGGGCTCTCCAGTCCAACCACGCCCGCCTGACCGCCGCCGCCTGCCGGCGCTTGGGTCTCGAAGTGGTCCTGGTCCTTGCGGACCAGGCCGGGGCCGTCGCGGCCGCCGCGTCCGAGCCCGCCCGGGGCAACCTGCTCCTGGACCGTCTCTACGGAGCGCGGGTCGTGGTCCTCGACGACGACTCCGACCCGGCCATCGCCGCGGCCATGGACGAGGTCGCTTCCGACCTGATCCGCCGGGGCCGCCGCCCCTACCTCATCCCGGTCGGCGGTTCGAACCCGATCGGGGTCTTGGGCTACGTCGGGGCCGCCCTGGAGATCGCGGGTCAGGCCCAGACCGAGGGGGTCGCCTTCGACCACCTCTTTGTTGCGACCGGGTCGTGCGGGACTCAGGCCGGCCTTCATCTCGGCGCCGCCCTCTACCTTCCCGGGACCCAGGTCCACGGGGTGACCATCAGCCGCGGGGCCGGGGCGCAGATGGCTCGGGTCGACGCTCTGGCCGCGGAAACGGCCGCCCGGCTCGGCCTCCCGGGCCATCCGGCTCCGCCCGCCGTCGTCCACGACGGTTACGTGGGGGAGGGGTACGCCGTCCCGACCAGGGAGGGCTGGGAGGCCATCCTCCTGGCCGGCCGCACCGAAGGGCTCGTTCTTGACCCGGTCTACACGGGGAAGGCCCTCTCCGGGCTCATCGGGCTCATCCGCGAGGGAATCCTGGGGACCACCGGGAACGTCCTATTCGTCCACACCGGTGGCGCCCCTGGGCTCCTGGCCCAGACCGCCGCTTTCCACCACTACCTGACCCAGACGGGAGAGGTCTAGCCCTGTGAGACCGCGCATCGGCATAACCTGCGGTTTGGTCATCGAGGGAGAACTTCGTTTTGCCAGGTTGGGCCTGGACTACAGCGGGGGCGTGGAGGAAGCGGGCGGGCTGCCGCTCGTCCTGCCCATCCCCTACCGGATCCGCCACGGGCTGGCGCGGGAAGCTGAGGCCGTCGCGGCCTCGCTCGCCGCCGACAGCCTCGAGACCATCGACGGGCTGCTGGTCCCGGGAGGGTTCGACCTCGACCCCGAGTTCTTCGGCGAAGGTCCCATCCCGGCCCTGGGCAAGCTCGAACCTCCCCGCGACCGTTTCGAGTTGGCCCTCGTCCGGGTGGCCCTGGCCAAGGGCCTCCCCGTCTTCGGCATCTGCCGCGGCATCCAGATCCTGGCCGTGGCCGCCGGGGGCGCTCTCTACCAGGACTTGCCCAGCCAGAAACCCGGTTGCCTCAAGCACTTGCAGGAAGCCCCGCGCGACGCCCGGACGCACTTGGTGGAGGTGGAGCGGGACACCCTTCTGGCGGAACGGCTCGGGTCCGGCCCGCTCAAAGTGAACTCCTTCCACCACCAGGCCATCTCCCGGATGCCGCAAGGCTACCGGGTTTCGGCCGTCGCCCCGGACGGCGTGATCGAAGCCATCGAGCTGGCGGGGATGGGCCAGAGGCCCGGGGCCTCCGCCGGTCCCGCGGGACGCGGGACCGGCTTCGCCTTCGGCGTCCAGTGGCATCCCGAAAACCTTTGGGCCACGGAGCCCGTGTTCCTGAAGCTCTTCGCCGGCCTCGTGGAGGCCGCCGCGCGCTACCGCGAAGGCTGAGGCTCGCCGCGGCCGCGAGTGTTGAAAGGGGGCTCACCCTACGGGTCGGAGACCGCGCGCCAGAGACGCCGGCATCTCGCTTGGCCGCCTTCCCTGCGGCCCGCTGAACGCCATCACCGATGTTCCCGGCGTCCTTGTCGGTCACGTGACCTTGAACCGGGGCGAGACTTCGCCTGACCCGCGTGCGGCGGCCGCCTTCCCCGTCGTCCGGACCGGCGTCACGGCCGTGGTGCCCCACCCAGGGAACCTCTATCGGGAGAGGCCGCGGGCGGCGTCCTTCGTCTTCAACGGGTACGGCAAGAGCCTTGGCCTCGTCCAACTGGGGGAACTCGGCGTCCTGGAGACCCCCATCCTGCTCACCAACACCCTGAGCGTCTTCACCGCCGCCAACGCCCTGGTCACCCGGGCCCTGGCCGAGAACCCGGACATCGGCCTCACCGCGGGAACAGTCAACCCGGTCGTCGGCGAGTGTTCCGACGCCTATCTTAACGACATCCGCGGCCGGCACGTGACCGAGGCCGATTGCCTGGAGGCTCTGCGCCTTGCGGCGCCGGGCCCCGTGCCCGAAGGCAACGTGGGGGCCGGGACCGGCATGTCCTGCCTCGGGTTCAAGGGCGGCCTGGGGACGGCTTCGCGCCAGGTCACCTTCGGAGCGCGGCCGGCGGGGCCCGAAAGCGCGCCCGGCGCCCGCTTCACTCTTGGCTGTCTGGTGCTGGCCAACTTCGGCCGCCGGGCCGACTTCCGTCTGGATGGTGTCCCGGTGGGCCGCGACCTTGTCGCCGCTGAGGAGCCGGACCAACTCCCCGGTGGGTCCATTATGATCGTCCTGGCCACCGATGCCCCGCTGACCTCGCGGCAGCTCACGCGCGTTTCGCGCCGGGCGGCCCTGGGTCTGGCCCGCACGGGTTCCGTGGGGGCTCACGGCAGCGGGGACTTCGTCCTGGCTTTCAGCACCGCCGGCCTCGAGCCGGCCTTCCCCAGCGAGCCCGTCCTGGTCCGCTACGCTCTGGCCGAGGATGATCGCCATTTCGGGCCCCTTTTCGAGGCCGCCGTCGAAGCCACCGAGGAGGCCATCGTCAACGCCCTCTTCGCCGCCGAGACGATGGCCGGGCGCGACGGGCATGTCCGGGAGGCTTTGCCGATAGAGGAAGTCATCAGTATCCTGCGCCGTCACGGCCGGGTTTGAGCGTCCGGACGAGAACCGCGGCGCACCCAAGGGAGAGCGAGAATGCCTGAGTCGGAGATCCTCGTGAAGGTCTGGCGCGGTGACTATGTCGAGAGCCTCCACCGCGGCAGCATCGCCGTCGTCGATACGGCCGGCTCGGTCGTGGCCGCCGTGGGCGACCCGGACTACTACACGTTCATGCGTAGCGCGGCCAAACCCATCCAGGCCCTGGCCGTCATCGAGTCTGGAGCCTACGCGACCTACGGGCTCACCGAACGGGAATTGGCCGTCGTGTGCGCGTCCCACAGTTCCGAGCCCGACCACGTCGAGAACGTTCTGGGGATTCTGGCCAAGGTGGGCCTCGACGAAACCCACCTGCGGTGCGGGACCCATCTTCCGACGCATGGCCCATCGGCCCAAGCCCTGGTGCGCGAGGGGCGCTCGCCGACGTCCGTCCACTGCAACTGCTCGGGGAAGCATTCCGGTATGCTGGCCGTAGCCAGGCAAATGGGCTGGACTCTCGAAGACTACTGGCGCCGCGAGCACCCGCTCCAGCGCCTTTGCCGCGAGAATGTGGCGGCGGTGGCCGGCTACCCCATCGACAAGATGGGCACGGCCACGGACGGGTGCGGGGTCTCGGTCTTCGCTCTGCCCTTGCGGAACATGGCCCAGGCCTTCGCTCGACTGGCCAACCCGGAAGACCCGCGGTCGGCTTTCTCGCCCGAGCGAGCCGCGGCGGCGCGACTCGTGGCTCGCTCCATGCGGGCCTATCCGGAGATGGTCGGCGGCACGGGCCGCCTGTGCACGGCGCTCATGAGGGCGACGCCCGTCGTCGCCAAGAGCGGCGCCGAGGGCGTCTACTGCTTCGGTATTCCCGGGCGAAGCCTGGGCGTGGCCCTGAAGATCGACGACGGCAACGCCCGGGGGACCCACCCGACAGCCGTCCGCGTCTTAGAGCAACTCGGCCTTCTCTCGGCCGAGGCGGCGGCGGCCCTCGAGCCGTTCCGGCGGCCGGCCAACATCAACAACCGCGGGGAGAACGTCGGCTACACGGAAGCGGTCTTCGAGATCCGGAAGTCCCGCTAGGACGCGACTCGCCACAAGAGAGGAGCCAGGACCATGGCCAGCGACTTCAAGTCCGACATCAGGCCCCACAAGCTCCAGCGCATCTTCATTTCCTGCGACATCGAGGGCATCAGCGGCGTGGTTCACGGCGACCACACCGGTCCCGGCCAGGGCGAGGAATACGCCCGCGCT
This sequence comes from uncultured Bacillota bacterium, assembly GCA_937863905.1. Taxonomy (GTDB): domain Bacteria; phylum Bacillota; class Sulfobacillia; order UBA995; family UBA9673; genus CALMHV01. Next base: position 10,201 of record CALMHV010000371.1, on the reverse strand, counting down.
CGCCGCCTGATGACCCGTCAGGTGAGCGCCGCCGTCTCCGGCGCGATCCAGGGCGGGGCCGACATCATCCTCATCAACGACAGCCATGGTGGGGGGCGCAACATCCTTATCGAGGAACTCCATTCGGGGGCCCAACTCCTCACCGGCTCGCCGAAGCCCCTGAGTATGATGCAGGGGGTGGCCGACGGCTTCGACGGCGCCTTCTTCGTGGGCTACCATTCCCGGAACGGCACGCCGGGCGTTCTCAATCACACCTACTCCTCCGACACCATCCGTGAACTCCGCATCAACGGCCAGCCCGCCGGGGAGACCCTGCTGAACGCCTTCATCGCGGGGTACTACAACGTCCCGATCCTTCTCATCACGGGCGACTCCGAGACGGTGTCCGAGGCCTCGGCCGTCTTGCCGGGCATCAAGGCCATCGCCGTGAAGGAACCCGTGGGTCGTTTCGCGGCCCGCTGTCTTTCCCTCGAGGAGGCCAACGCTGAAATCCAGGAGGCGGCGGCTGAGGCCCTCGGCCTCGTCGGCGAACTCCGACCCCTCGTCCCGCCGCGCCCGGTGACCATCGAACTCGACTTCAACAGCACGGCCATGGCCGGGGCCGCCCTGATGGTTCCCGGCGCCCAGGCCGTCGGCCCCTCAGCGGTCTCGTTCACCCACGACGACTACATCGCGGCCTTCCAGGCCATGCGGGTCATGATCACCATGGCCAGGAGCGTGGGCTCGTAAAAGACGCAAGGGGGACAATCGACCCTCTGCGAGTCGAAGGAGGAGGGGATGGACTTGAAGGTCCGGACCAACAGGGACAGGATCGTGACCATCTCGGTCCAAGGCGAGGTCTCCGCGCCCGTGATGCGGACCTCGTACCGCGTGGGGTACGACGGCGTGGCGCGGGTCAGCCCGGCCACGGGCGGCATCGTCTACAACGTGCGCGTCGGCGACACCGTCTACGGCTGGGCCGGCGACCACGTGGAGCCAGGCGTCAGCAGCAAGGACAAGGATGAGGCGGTCAACACGGCCTACAACACTCTGGCCTGCGTCGGGAACCGGGCGGTCGTGGTTTCGGGCGAGGCCAAGGGGTCGAGCGGTGTCGTGACCGGCAAGCATGGTGGTATCGAGCATGTCATCATCGATTTTGCGCCGTCGATTCTCGAAAAGCTGGCCATCGGCGACAAGATTCTGGTCCGGGCGGCCGGACAGGGGCTTGAGATTACCGATTTCCCCGAGGTGAAGGTCATGAACCTTGACCCGGACCTCTTCGAGCGAATGGACATCGAGGTCACGGGTGCCGCGGCGGGGCGGGGACGCAAGGCCAAGCTTTCCGTCCCCGTCGTGGCCGAAGTGCCTGCGGTCCTGATGGGTTCGGGGCTCGGGGCCAGCACGGCTCACAGCGGCGACTACGACATCACGACCCAGGATCCCCCGGTCCTGGTCAAGCTGGGTCTGGACAAGCTGCGGTTCGGCGATCTCGTGGCCATCCGCGACGCTTCTTCGTTCTATGGTCGAAGCTACCGGCGTGGCGCGGTCATCATCGGCGTCATCATCCACAGCGATTCAAAGATCGCCGGTCATGGACCTGGGGTCACGACCCTGTTGACCGCCAATCATGGGGAGATTGAGCCGAGGCTGGACCCGAAGGCCAACGTGGCGGTCCTTCTCGGCCTCCGTCCGGAAAGCGAGTTTCCAGCCTGAGCCCGGTCCTCGCGGCCGGCGTTCCGGGGCCGGTTTGGCGGCGGCTTCGCGCCGCGACCGCGGTTTGAGAGGGAATGAACTCGACAAGTCGAAATACAGTTTGACCTTGAAGGCAATGTCGGGGAGGTCCAGCATGACCAAGGACAAGCCCAAAGCGGGAGAGCAGCCGCCGAAGTCCGGAGCCTTCGCTCCGGAGGTCACGCTTCTCAAGTGGTCGAGCTCCTTGATGCGGCGCAAACCGAAGACCTTTCTGGCTGGGGTGGCGGCCACGCTGGTCGGCTTGGTCTTGGTGTGGTTCGCGTTCGGCTCGGCCATCTACGTGATTCTGGCCGTGCTCCTTCTCGGCGGGGCTCTCGCGCCGGTCTACTTCCCGCAGGGTTTCGTTCTGACCAACAAGAAGGCGTGCCAGGTTGTCTTCTTCTCACGCGAGGGGTTCCGTTGGCAGGACTTCGATGAGTACCGCCTCTTCGACGACGGAGTCTACCTCCACCTCCGCCCCACCGACATGCGCATGCGCTACCTCAAGGGACTCATGCTCTACTTCGGTCCCTCAAACCGCGAACAGGTGTTGGATCTCATCCGCCAGCGCATCGGGACGCTCGACCAGCCGGCCGGCCAGACCTAGCTCGCACGGCCGGGAAGCGGGAACCAGATAAAAAGTGGCCTCTGGAGGAGGAGGAGAACCGACTCCGCCGAAAAGGACTGTCGTACCATAGCAGTTTCTAGTCCATCTCAGTCTGTCTGGCTGGCTATAGCTCCGAGGGAGTAAAACCCTTCCGGCTCCCGCGGGGTGTAGCGCATAGCAAGAACTCTAGGTCCAGGAGGTGAGACAACATATGATGTGGTTGCTAGCTCAGGAGCAAGCCCCCGTGCCCACGTTGGGAATCTTCTCAGCGGGTTCGGTCATCGACTTCGCCATTGTCCTGGGGCTCGGCGTGATCATCTGGGTCATGGTGGCCCGCGCTCGTACGGGTCGCAAGATCCCCGAGATCAAGAAGATCGCCGGGCTCGAGGCCGTCGACGAGGCCATAGGCCGTGCCACGGAAATGGGCCGTCCGGTCGTGTTCATCCCGGGTATCCTTAGCGTTGACAACCCACAAACTCTGGCTGCGTTCGGAATGGTCAGCCATATCGCCCGTCAGTGCGCCCGCTATGATACCCGGTTCCTCGCTCTGAACTGCGACCCGCTTCCGTACGCCGTGATTGAAGAAATCACGCGTCAGGCCTATCTCGAAGAGGGTCGTCCCGATGCCTTCAACCCGGACGACATCCGCTTCCTGTCGGCGGAGCAGTTCGCGTTCACCGGCGCCGTCATCGGTATTTTCGAGCGCGAGCGTCCTGCGGCGAACATCATGATCGGCGCGTTCTACGCCGAGGCCATGATGCTGGCTGAAACCGGTTCGTTCCAAGGGATGATCCAGATCGGCGGAACGGCCATGACCGCGCAGCTGCCGTTCTTTGTGGCCGCCTGCGACTACTCCCTGATCGGCGAAGAGATTTACGCCGCAAGCGCGTACCTCTCCAAGGAGCCGGTCATGTACGGCACGGTCGTTGCCCAGGACTGGTTGAAGATCGTCCTCGCCCTGATCATCGTGGTGGGGGCGGTTCTCGCCACGGTCTCGCCGGACAGCACGGTCCTCAGAGACATCCTCGGCGGGTACTAGGTCACGACATGCACGTAAGGGTTCGCCGCGGAAGGGGCAGTCGTTGCGAAAAGGAGGTGTCTAGATGCGTAAAGAGGGTCCAATGATCCTGACAGTCATCTCCTCCCTGGTTGTGGTGTTCTCGACGTACTTCTTCCTGGGTCAGAAGTGGAACTTGATGGAGCCGCTGAACAACTGGTTCCAGATCAGCTATGCCATCGCTTTGGCCCTGGGCTTCGTCAACCTGACCGTGATTCACGTTAAGTACATCCAACGCAAGCGGGAAGGTTGGTTCTACAGCATCGTCCTGCTTCTCTGCATGTACGCCTATCTCGTGCTGGGTATGATTCAGACCCAGAACGGGCTGCAGTTCGACTGGATCTACGTCAACGCGATGTCTCCGCTGAGCGCGACCATGTTCTCCCTGGTTGCGTTCTTCATCACCTCGGCGGCTTACCGAGCGTTCCGGATTCGGACGAAGGAAGCGACGATTCTACTGGTCTGCGCTCTCTTCGTGATGCTCGGGCGTGCTCCGATCGGTGATGCCATCTGGGGTAACTGGAGTGCTTTCGTCAGCAAGTGGGTCATGGGGACATTGAACGTAGCCGGCATGCGCGGCATCAACCTGGGAATCGCGGTCGGCGGTTTCGCCACGGCCCTTCGTATTATGCTCGGTCTCGAGCGTGCCCACATCGGTGGCTCGGGGACCCAGTAGAGTATGAACAGGCTGCTCGTGTTGGATGAGTCGCAGTGGCTTGAAAGTCCATCTCCGGAAGGAGGTGCCTATTCGTGGAAAGATTGATGAAGATCGATCGCCGGCTTCTCTATCTCATCTCGGTGGCGCTCGTTGCGGTGACCATATTCATGCCGCTAGGCCTGCCTGTTAAGGTCTCCCCGCTGGCGGTCCAGACGTATGACGCCATCCAGAACCTGCCCGACAACTCGGTGGTCTTGATAGCGCCGATGTACGACCCGGGCGCGGCGGGTGAACTCAACCCGATGCTGAAGGCCATGCTCTATCAGTGCATGGAGCGCGGGTACAAGATCATCCTCGGGAACACGAACTGGACGCTGGGCGTCGCGATTGCTCACGATATGATCACTCCCATCGCGGCCGAGTTCAACTATGTCTACGGGACCGACTACATCGAGTTCGGCTCCAAGCCGGGTGGTTCGGTGTGGATGCAGTCCGCCCAGACCGACTTGGCGGGCGCGGCCATCGTGGATTTCAACAACGACCCGATCGGCCAGTTCCCGCTGATTCAGGCGGTACCGAGGCTGACGCAGGAGTACATAGCGGCCGTCCTGGTCCTCGACTGCGGAACCCCGGGAGCGGTTGAGTGGCTGCAGATAATCACGCAGGGGACTAGCATCAAGCTTATCGTCGGTGAGATTCAGATGTCCGTTCCGGACTCGATGACCTATGTCCAGTCCGGGCAGTACAACGGCATGATCGCCGGCAGTCGCGGCGGTGCCGAGTACGAACAGCTGGTGGGTCGTCCGGGCGCGGCTCTGAAGAGCCAGGATACTATGTCCGTCATCGCCCTGATGGTCGCGCTGTTCATCGTTCTCGGAAACATCGGCTATGTCACTCGGAAGAGGTAGGGCGGCCCTTGAGTGGGGTCGCTGCTGGCTTAGGCTGAACACGGTCTCTCTGAGACTGGCGAGGAGGTGAACTACAGGCTATGCATATCACGTCAGACCCGGGCATCTGGTGTCAGGCCATCTGCACCTTGGCCGTGTACACCTATCTGTACAAGGACAACCCGATCTTCCGCATTGCGGAGAACGTCTTCCTCGGCCTCGCCACGACGTACTGGTTCGTCTACAGTTTCTTCAACTACATCAAACCGGCGATCGTTGAGTGGATCGGGACGAACGGGCAGTACCACTACGTCCTGGCCATCATCCTCGGGCTGCTGATCTTCTTCCGGTATGTGCCGTCGCTGTCCTGGATCGCGAGGTACCCGATGTCCTTCTGGGTCGGGTACGGCACCGGGTACACGCTGGCTTTCACGCCGGCGGTGTGGCTCAATCAGATCACAGCCTCGTTCGTGGCCCTCAACTCCCTGCAGAACATACTGATCTTCGTCGGTATACTCTGCACCCTGGTCTACTTCTTCTTCACGCTAGCGAAGGAGAACCCGGTGGTGGGCGGGATAGCCGAGGTGGGCAAGTGGTACATCATGATCGCCCTCGGCTCGGCCTTCGGCAACACGGTCCTCTACCGGTGGAACCTCTTCCTCGGGAGGGCTAACATGCTCATCACCCAGTGGCTGGGTTACACGGGCTAGTCCTCAGCGGCTGGGGTTCGGTACGGTACCTTGGGGGGTGGGCCTGGTCCGGAGGGACCAGGCCCGCCCCTTGGGTACTTAGAGGGAACTTTTCGCCTTCCGAAAGGGCGGGGTTTCATCCCTTGAGTCGCTTCCCATCGGGCGAAACCAATTGCGCACCTCCGTCATTGTCGCAGGCCGACTTAGGCCTTCGAGCTGTCCCGGGCTAAAGACGGCGAACGCGTCACATCCGAGAGAGAAGGAGGGGACGAAGTGGCCGCAAACCAGCCGCAGTCGATACTAGCCACGGACGTTGGCAGTACAACCACAAAGGCGATTCTGATTGAGAAGCGTGGCGATGAGTATCGACTTGTCACCCGAGGCGAGATGCCGACCACGGTCGAGGCGCCGTGGGAGAACGTGATGATTGGGGTCCGTAAGTCCATCAAGCGGGTCGAGGAGATCGTCCAGCGCTCCATTCTGGACGACCAGGGCCATCTCTTGCGTCCCAAACAGGGCAACAAGGGAGTCGACTACTACGTCTCAACGTCCAGCGCCGGCGGCGGGCTCCAGATGATGGTCGCCGGGCTGGTCACGCACATCAGCGCGGACAGCGCCCATCGGGCGGCTCTGGGCGCCGGGGCTGTCGTTCTTGATGTCATCGCCGTCGACGATGGCCGGTCGACTTCCGAACAGATCACGCGCATCACCCATTTGCGTCCCGACATCATTCTTATGTCCGGCGGCGTGGACGGCGGGTCGGTCTCCTACCTAGCCGCCATGGCTGAGACCATTGTCCAGGCGAACCCACAGCCGCGGTTCGGCGCGACGTACAAGCTGCCCCTGGTCTTCGCGGGCAACAAGGACGCCGCCGACATCGTGGACTCGGTGTGCGAGGGCATCATCGAGGTCCACATGGTGGAAAACGTGCGGCCGCGCCCCGACGTCGAGAACCTTGGGCCGGCCCGGGAGGCCATCCACGACCTGTTCATGAACCACGTCATGGCCCAGGCGCCGGGATACGGCGAGCTCATGAAGTGGGTGGACGCGACCATCATGCCGACCCCCGGCGCCGTGGGGTACATCGTGCAGGTGATGGCCAAGCAGTACAAGACGACGATTATCGGCGTGGACATCGGCGGGGCGACCACGGACGTCTTCTCCGAGTTCTCCGGCACGTTTACCCGGACGGTCAGCGCCAACTTGGGGATGAGCTACAGCATCTGCAACGTCTACGAACAGGCCGGCTACGAGAACATCCGCCGCTGGGTTCCTTTCGAAGTGGACAAGGAAGGCCTCAGCAATTGGATCTCCAACAAGATGGTCCGTCCCACGACCATTCCTCAGACGCTGTCAAACCTTATTCTAGAACAGGCTCTGGCCCGTGAGGCCCTGCGGCTCTCCTTCGAGCACCACCGGCAGCTAGCCCGGAAGATTGAGCAAGAGGAACTCTCGGTCGTCTGGCGCAGCATGAAGGACGCGGTGAAGTCATCCTTCGGGACCGAGATCATCGACTTGAAGAAACTCGGCATCCTGGTCGGCAGTGGTGGCGTCCTCTCGCATGCCCCCCGCCGCAACCAGGCCGCGCTGATGCTCCTGGATGCGTTCCAACCCGAGGGCTTCTGCCAACTCGCGGTCGACAGCATCTTCATGATGCCCCACCTCGGGGTCCTCGCCAGCCAGTACCCGGAAATCGCCGCCGAGGTCTTTGACAAGGACTGTCTCGTACGGCTGGGAACCTGCATCGCGCCGAGCGGGAGCGGTCGGGACGGTAAGCCGGCCCTGAAGGTGAAGGTCACGATGCCCGACGGGCGGGTTGTGGACGAGGCGGTGGTTTTCGGGGAGATCAAGCGCATCCCGTTGGGGGTTGGTGAGACGGCCACGGTCGACGCCGAGCCGGTCGCCCCGCTCGATCTCGGCGCCGGCAAGGGGAAGCGGGTTGTGGCGCAGGTGGTCCAGGGCGGGCTCGTCGGCATCGTCCTCGACTGCCGCGGCCGCCCGCTGGCTCTGCCTTCAGACGACTCGCGGCGCGTGGAGAAACTCGTGACCTGGATCCAGGCCATGGACGCCTATCCGATGGACGCCATCCGCAAGTACGTCGAGGAAAGCCCTGTCGCCGCGGCCGCGGTGGCCGCCCAGGATGAGAAGGGGGGTAAGCGCGGTGGTCTCCTCAGTCGAGTCCGTCGTTAAGGAGCGGATAGCGCTCATCCGCAAGAGGCGCATCCTCCCGCAGGCCGGAGTGATCTTGGTCGAGGATGGCCAGTCGGTGGAGCCGACCACCCCCGTCGCCAAGATCAGCCTGAGACCCGGCATCCCTTGGGTCGTGCCGGTGGCGAGGCTTATCGGCATCGCCGACGCCGACCTCTCCAAGTGCATGTTGAAGAAGGTCGGCGACCGGGTGAAGATCAAAGAGGTCTTTGCCCGAGGGCTTGCGGGCGGTCTCTACGGGTCAAAGGACCTGGCCTGCCCGACCGATGGTGTCATCGAGGACATCTCCGATCGTTCCGGTCGCGTGGTCATCCGCGAGACTTTCGGTAAGGAGGAGCCGCCGGTTGACTTCGACGTCGCCTTCGACCTTGGCTGCCGGCCGCGCGACCTCGAGAAATTCATGACCTGCAAGGTCGGGGATGAGGTCAAGCGCGGCGAGGTCATCAGCAAGAAAGGCGAAATGGCCGCCTACTACACCCGGACCTCGAAGGCGCCCATCTCGGGTGTCGTGACCAACATCAACTACCAGTCGGGGTTCGTCACCATCGCCAGGCCCTTCAAGGAGGTTGTGGTCACCGCCTACCTGCTGGGTAAGGTCTCCTCGCTCATCCCCCAGCGTGGGGCGGTCGTCGAGACTCCCGGGATCCGGCTCACCGGCATCTTCGGGGTCGGAGGCGAGCGCCACGGCGAGATCAAGGTCCTGGTCGACGGCCCTGGCGACGTCCTGACTCCCGACCGCATCACCCCGGACTGCGCGGACAAGATTCTCATCGGCGGCTCCATGGCCACCAATGAGGCCATCGCCGCGGCGCTGCTGGCCGGAGCTCGCGGCATCGTGGCCGGCACAGCCAGCTATCTGAACGTGATCGAATCCCTCGGCGTGAAGCTCGGCGTCGGTATCACCGGACAGGAAGACATCCCGATGACCCTCATCCTCATGGAGGGTTTTGGGAAACTTGACATGCGGGCGGAGGCGTTCTCCGTCCTTCGGACCATGGAAGGACGCTTGGCCTGCATCAACGGCGCGACGCAGATCCGGGCCGGAGCCATCCGACCCGAGATCGTCATCCCCTTTGCCGACTACTCCGGCCCGCTCGACCAGCACGAAGTAGTCTACGAAGACCTTCTGAAGGGGTTGGGCGTCAGGGTCATCAATGACCCGTACTTTGGCGCCCAAGGCACGGTGGCCGAACTCCCGCGCGAGCCCCAGGTCATCGAGACCGAGTGCAAGACTCTGGTGGCCATCGTGGAACTCGAGGACGGCCGTCGCGTGACTGTCCCCCGCGCCAACCTGGAGATTCTCTAGCCGTGGGCTGGGGCGCGGCCGCCTCCGACGGCCCGCCCCACATAAGCCCCAGGTCGGCGGAGAACCCTTGCCCTGAGAGACGACATCACTAGTCGCGGCGGGGGTGCGGGAATGGCAACGGGGAAGCGGACGACGCCGGGCGCGTCGGCCAACAGGAGACGAAGCTTCTGGGGGTTTCTCAGGTCGGAGTTGGACGCGGCCGGTCGGCTCATTGACAGCGAGGACAGTGAGCGTCGCGACCGCGAACGGGTGCTCGTGGATGCGCTGGCCCTGGAGGCGTCGAGGACGGGCCTCGGCTCCGCCGCCATGCTGATTGCCGAGAGCGCAAGACCCTTGAGCCGCCTTGGGTCGCACGCCCTTCATTTTCTGACTCCCAGCGTCGGACTCTTGCTGGGTGAGCAGCGTCTGCAGAACTTGGCGTGTCTGCTCGAAGACCGGGGCAATCTGGAGCGCTTCGTGGACAAGGTGGAGGAGCTGGAGGAAAGGCGAGGCGCCCCGGCCCGGCCCAAGCGGTGACAGGAAAGCCAGGCCCCGCGAGAGAAGACTGGAAGTGAGGTGAGCCACCATGAAGGGCGATCGCATGGGTGACCATGTTCCGCCGCTCTACGAGTTCTCTCCGGAGCAGAGAGACAAGATGCTTGAGGATGTAGCCCAGAGGATTGCCAGAGCCGGAATGGCCACGCCGGCGATGATTTTCCTTGAGTCGAACAAGCCGTTCAGCCGATTGGCCGGAAACGCTCTCCACATCGTCTCTCCGGCCATCGGTGTCTTTCTGCCGAACATCGATGCCTACGGCGCTCTCCTCCAGGACCGGGAGAACGTGGACATGCTCATCTTCCGGCTCGAGGAGATTGAGGAGGAGCGCGGGCAGCAGCAGCGTGCGTTGCGCGCCGAGCGAAAGGCGAGAGTCAGGGAGCGCAAGTTACGGGCCAAGGGCCTCCCGACGGAGACTGAGCCGGATCCCGGCCAGCCCCCCGACTCCCCGGAGCCGCCCGAGCAGCGCTAGAGACCAAGAGACGTTCCCAACTGGACCCGGAGACGGGAGTCCGCCTGGGCGGCGGGCCTCGGTCCGGAGGGGA
>CALMHV010000370.1 GCA_937863905.1 uncultured Bacillota bacterium | reverse complement strand
GGGGTGTGGCCTGATGCTGCTCGAGGTTAAGGACATGAGCGTCTTCTACGGCGCTATCCAGGCCCTGCACGGCATCTCCTTCGGCGTGGCCGAGCGGGAGATCGTCACCCTCATCGGCGCCAACGGGGCCGGAAAGTCCACGACCCTGCGGGCCATCTCCGGCCTGCTCCGGCCCAAGACCGGGCAGATAGCCTACGACGGCCAGGACCTCGTCCGGGTGCCGGCGCACAAGATCGTGCGGCTGGGCATCGGGCAGTGTCCGGAAGGCCGCCGGGTCTTCGACATCCTCACCGTGCGCGAGAACCTCGAGATGGGCGCCTACACGCGTCGGGACCCTAAGGAGATAGCCGAGAGCCTGGAGAAGGTCTTCACCCACTTCCCGCGGCTCCGGGAGCGGGCCAAGCAGCCGGCGAGCACCCTCTCCGGCGGCGAGCAGCAGATGCTGGCGATGGGCCGGGCTCTGATGTCCAGGCCGCGCCTCCTGCTGCTCGACGAGCCGTCGATGGGCCTCTCGCCCATCCTGGTGGAGGAGATCTTCTCCATCATCAAGGTCATCAACGCCGACGGGACGACCGTGCTCCTGGTCGAACAGAACGCGGCCATGGCCCTCGGCATCGCGCACCGGGCCTACGTGATGGAGACGGGCCGGATCATCATCGAGGGCCCGGCGGCCAAGCTCCGGGACGACCCGCGCGTGCGCGGCGCCTACCTGGGGGACACGATTGAGGCGGCAGTGTCGAGCTAAAGGTGGTGGCGGCCGCCGCGGGCTCGCTATTCTCGGCCAGGCCCTTCCCGGCCTGGCCGTTTTGTCGCTCTCCGTGGCTCCGGCCCGAACCGCCGCTCCGGCCGCCTGGCTCGTTTCCGTGCCCGGCGGGATTCCGGTCCTTGGGCGGGAAGACTATCGCGTCCCCGCGCGAGTTGCGCTACGGCCAAGGGAAGGCAGGGAGCGTCTAGTGACCTTCCACCCGCTTGGACCCTACCTTGAAGCCAGTGATGAAGTCCGCGAGGCCCTCGCCGCCGGCCGACCGGTCGTGGCCCTGGAGTCCG
>CALMHV010000369.1 GCA_937863905.1 uncultured Bacillota bacterium | reverse complement strand
AAGGGTGGGCCCGCTACACCGGCCGGCCGGGCGTGGCCGTGGTGACCGCCGGCCCGGGCGTCGTCAACTCCTTCCCGGGGGTGGCCATCGCTCATCAGACCCGGGCGCCGGTCGTCGTCATCGCCGGCCGTTCGAGCATCGCCCGCCGCGACCTGGGGGCCATGCAGGATGTGGACCAGGTCGAGATCATGCGCCCGGTCACCAAGTGGGCGCGGACGGTTCTCCGGACCGAGCGCATCCCCGACTACCTCTCCACGGCCTTCCGCCAAGCCGTGAGCGGGCGGCCGGGCCCGGTGTTCCTGGACATACCGGAAGACGTGGGGTCGGGTGAGATCGCCGTCCAGAGCCTGTCGCCCCGGATACACTCGGCCACCATCCAGGAGACCTCGGCCGGCAAGGCCGAACTCCCCGAAACCCCCGCGGACTACCGCTCGACCGGGCGGCCCGGGGCCGACTGGGACGAGGTGCGGCGGGCGGCGAAGCTCATCGCCGAGGCCAAGCGCCCGGTCATCGTGGCCGGGAGCGGGGTGTGGTGGTCGGGGGCCTGCGAGGATCTGGTCGCCTTCGCCGAACGCACCGGCATCCCCGTCTACACCCGCACCATGGCCCGCGGGGCGGTTCCCGACGACCACCCGCTCGGGGCCGGCTTCTTCCCGGGCGGGCTGATGCAGGCCGACCTGGCCCTCATCCTCGGCACCCGCTACGACTGGACCCTGGGCTACGGGCGGCCGCCCCTCTTCGGGCCCGACCTCAAGGTCATCCAGGTCGACATCGAACCCGAGGAGATCGGCCGCAACCGGCGCGCCGATGTCGGCCTTCCGGGAGACGTGAAGGTGGTCCTGAGGCAGCTCGGGTGGGCCCTCGAGGAACTCGGCAACCCCAAGGCCGACCCGGCCTGGGCCGCCAACCTCAAGGAGATGCGCGAGTCGTTCAAGCAGATGCTGGGGGCGGGCACTGCGGCGGGAACCGGAGCTGGGACGGGAGCGGGGACCGGCGGCGGACCCATCCACCCCGCCCTGCTGGTCCAGGAGGTCCGGGCCCGTCTGCCCCGCGAGGCGGCCATCGTCCTGGACGGCGGCGACATCGCCGGCTTCGCCATGACCACCATGGACGCCTACGGGCCAGGCTCGTGCACCTGGGTCGGCGGCTTCGGCCACCTGGGGGTCGGCATCCCCTACGGCATCGCCGCCAAGCTGGCCCAGCCGGAGCGCCCGGTCGTGGTCATCACCGGCGACGGCTCCTTCGGCCTCGGGGCCATGGAGTTCGACACCGCGGTGCGTCACGGGGTACCCATCGTCTGCGTCATCGGCAACGACACCGCCTGGGGTCAGGTGAAGCACGGCCAGGAGGCCGCCTTCGGCCCGGACCGCACTCCAGGCACCGGCCTGGGCTGGCGGAGCTACGAGAAGGTGGTGGCGGCCTTGGGCGGCTACGGTGAGCGCATCGACCGCCTCGACGAGGTCGGCCCGGCCCTCGAGCGGGCCTTCGCCTCCGGGCTGCCGGCCTGCATCAATGTCCCGACCGACCCGACAGCCGTCTTCCGCGGGATGACGGCCCTGTGGCCGATAACGTAGGCGTGGCCGGCCCGACGCCCCCCCCGGGGAAGGCCTTCAACCTCCGGACGTGGAAAACCCCGGGGCCGGAAGGAGGGCGACACCATGGCCAGGGCCCAGACCGATGTGGTCATCCTCGACGGGCGGCGAAGCGCGGAGACGAGCGCCGACCCGGCCTTCAAGGCCCTGACCGACGA
>CALMHV010000368.1 GCA_937863905.1 uncultured Bacillota bacterium | reverse complement strand
TGGGCAAGGCGGGTGAGGGCTCGTGACGGAGATGCGTTCGGTCGGGCGCTCCGTGCGGCGGGTCGACGCCGCCCTCAAGGTGACCGGACAGGCCAGATACCCGGCCGACTACTCGATGGCCGGCATGCGCCACGCCAAGGTGGTCTGGGCCGGTGAGCCGCACGCCCGGATTCTGGACCTCGACCTCTCGGCGGCCCTGGCCCTGACGGGTGTGGTCGCCGTGCTCACCAGCCGCGACGTCCCGTGTAACGAGTACGGCATCATCGACTCCGACCAGCAGGTCCTGGCGGCGGACGTGGTCCGCTGGACCGGCGAGGCGGTGGCCGTCGTCGTGGCCGAGACCGAGGAACTGGCCGAGCGGGCCCGGGACCTGGTGAGGGTGACCTACCAGCCCCTGCCCCTGCTCCTCGACCCGCTCCAGGCCCTGGACCCCGGGGCGCCCCGGATTCACGCCGGGCTGGCCTCGAACCTCCTGGGGAGTTGGAGGGTGCGCCGCGGCGACGCCGAGGCCGCCCTGGCCGAGGCCGACCTGGTCATCGAGGCGGAGTATCGGGTCCCGCTTGTTGAGCACGCCTACCTGCAGCCCGAGGCCGCCCTGGGCTACTTGGATGAGGCGGGGCGGGTGACCGTGATCGCGGCCGCCCAATGGCCGCAGGACGACATCCGCCAGATCGCCCACGCCCTGGGGCTGCCCGAGGACAGGACCCGCGAGATCGTCCCGTCCATCGGGGGCGCCTTCGGCGGGCGCGAGGACATCTCCCTGCAGATACTGGTGGCCTTGGCCGCCTGGAAGACCCGGGGCCCGGTGAAGATGGTCTGGACCCGCGAGGAGTCGATGCGCTGCCACGGCAAGCGGCACCCCTTCACCATGCGCTATCGCTGGGGCGCCAAGGACGGGCGGCTGACCGCGGCCAAGGTGGAACTCATCGCCGACGCCGGGGCCTATTCCTCGACGTCCAAGGCCGTCGTCCCCGGAGCCCTGTCGGTGGCCGTGGGACCCTACAACATCCCCAATGTCGCGGTGGACGCCTGCGTGGTCCACACCAACAATCCTCCCACCATGGCCATGCGGGGCTTCGGCACCGCCCAGCCGCCGGTGGCCTACGAGCAGCAGATGGACAAGTTCGCCCGGGCCCTCGGCGAGGACCCGGTCTCCTTTAGGCTCAAGCACCTCTGGGACGAAGGCGCCGTCCAGCCCACGGGAGCGACCGTGCCGCCGGGCGTGGGCGTCAAGGAAACGCTCCGGCAGGCGGCGCTGGCCATCGGCTGGCGGCCGGCCGGGGAGCGTTGGGTCAGGCCCGAACTGCCGCCCCTGCCCGACGGGCGCCGGCGCGGTGTGGGCCTGGCCACGGCCTTCAAGAACGTGGGCTACAGCTTTGGCTTCCACGACTGTTCCACGGCCCGGGTGACGGTGGACCTTGACGAGCGGGGCGAGCCGCGGCAGGCCGAGGTCTTCAGCGCGGCGGCCGAGGTCGGGATGGGCGTCCACACCGTCCTCGTCCAGATCGCCGCCCAGGAGTTGGGGCTGCCGGTGGAGCGGGTGAAGTTCCACCCCGTCGACACCAGCGAGACCCCCAACGCCGGCAGTTCCTCGGCCTCCCGGCACACCTTCATCTCGGGTAACGCGGTCTTGGCGGCCTGCCGCCAGGCTTTGGCCAAACGGTCTCCGGGAGCGCGGCGGGTCGAGGGCGAGTTCGCCTACGACTCTCAGAACGTGCGGCCGACGACCGGCCTGAACCCCGAGACGGGCGCCGGCAATCCGCACATCGCCTACGGCTACGCGACGCAAGCGGCCGAGGTCGCGGTCGACCCGGTCACCGGTGTGGTCGAGGTCCTGAGGATGGTCTCCTCGCAGGACGTCGGGCGGGCGATGAACCCGCAGATGATCGAGGGTCAGGTCGGGGGCGGCGTCGGCATGGGCCTGGGCTACGCCCTGATGGAGGAGTTCAAGCTGCGGGACGACGGGCGCGTCCGGACCCGCAACTTCAGCGAGTATCTCATCCCGACGACCATGGACATGCCGTCCGAGTTGCAAAGCATCACCGTGGAGGTGCCGGACCCGGCCGGGCCGTACGGCGCCAAGGGGGTCGGGGAGCACGTCATGATCCCGGCCGCCCCGGCCGTGTTGAACGCCATCCGTGACGCCGTCGGCGTGGACATCGACCAACTCCCCGCCGGGCCGGAGCGGGTCTGGCGGGC
>CALMHV010000367.1 GCA_937863905.1 uncultured Bacillota bacterium | reverse complement strand
GACGGCCCCGACGCTCCGAGGCTAGACGGCCCTCCTCATGACGGTCAGGATGAGCGACGTGACCAGGAAGGCGATGGCCAGACCCGCCGCCACCTTGCCGAGGAGGTCGTCCATACCCTTGCGCTTGCCGAAGAAAGTCTCAGCTCCGCCGGCGATGGCGCCCGACAGGCCGGCGCTGCGGCCCGACATGAGGATGACGCTCACGATGAGTCCCAAAGAGAAGACGACGTGGAAGGCGGTGGTAATGATCTCGAGCATGCTCCGGACGCACCTCCGTAAACAACGACCATTTTAGCACAGCCGACGCCTTCGGACAATCTTCGGCTCGCGGTAGCGGCCAGGCCGGCGGGCCTGCTGGCCCGGCCAACCCGCCCGTCACCCGAAGCCCGCCCCCCCGAGTTCCTCCTCCAGCCGTAGAAGCTGGTTGTACTTGGCCACCCGCTCGCTCCGGCACGGAGCGCCGGTCTTGATCTGGCCGGCCGCGGTGGCCACGGCCAGGTCGGCGATGGTCGTGTCCTCGGTCTCTCCGGAACGATGGGAGATGACCACGCCGAAGCCGGCTCGGCGGGCGAGGGCGATGGTCTCGAAGGTCTCCGTGAGCGTCCCGATCTGGTTCAGCTTGATGAGGACGGCGTTCGCGGCCTTCTCGCGGACCCCGCGAGCGACGCGCTCCTGGTTCGTCGCGAAGAGGTCGTCCCCGACAAGCTGCAGCCGGGCGCCGAGCTTGGCCGTCAGTTCGCGCCAGCCGGCCCAGTCATCCTCGGCCAGTCCGTCCTCGAGCGAACGGATGGGGTACCGGGCGGCCCAGTCCTGCCAGAACGCGACCATCTGGCTCGAGTCCAGACTCCGCCCCTCGGATTTTAGGACGTACTGACCCTTGTCTTCGAGGTAGAGTTCAGTCGCCGCCGGGTCGAGGGCCACCGACACCTGCTCGCCTGGCTCGTAGCCGGCGCGGCGGACAGCCTCGAGCACGACGGAGATGGCTTCCTCGTTGGAGGAAAGGTCTGGAGCGAAGCCACCCTCGTCCCCGACGCCGGTCGACAAGCCTCGGCCGGCCAGGATGGCCTTGAGGGCCGCGTAGATCTCGGCCCCCGCCCGGAGAGCCTCGCGGAACGAAGGCAGGCCGTGGGGCATGACCATGAACTCCTGGAAGTCGACTCGGTTCGTACCGTGTTTCCCGCCGTTGAGGATGTTCATCATCGGCACCGGCAGCCGCGGAGCGACGGGGGCCCCGGCATGGCCGGCCCACAGGTGGCCGAGGTGTCGGAAATAGGGGAGGCCGGCCGCGCCGGCCGCCGCCCGTGAGGCGGCCAGGGACACGCCCAGAATGGCGTTGGCCCCCAGGCGGCCCTTGTTCGGCGTGCCGTCCAGTTCAATGAGGCACCGGTCGAGGTCGGTCTGGCGGGCGGCGTCCAAGCCGGTCAGGACTTCGGCGATGACGCCGTTCACGTTCCCGACGGCCCGGGAGACCCCCTTACCGCCGAAGCGGGCGGGGTCCTGGTCGCGAAGCTCGACGGCCTCGTGGGCGCCGGTGGAGGCCCCGGAGGGCACCGCGGCGCGGCCCGAGGCGCCCCCGCGCAGGGTCAGTTCCACCTCCAGGGTGGGATTGCCCCGGGAGTCGAGAATCTCCCGGGCCTTGACGGTCCTGATGGTCGCGTCCGTCGTGGCCTTCATCTTGGAGCCTCCGCTTCGGCGTGCTGGCCCAGAATCAGACCCGCTCGGCTGGGGCCGTTCGCGGGCGCAACAGCGACCGGCCGGTCATCTCCGGCGGCACCGGCAACTGCATTATGTCAAG
>CALMHV010000366.1 GCA_937863905.1 uncultured Bacillota bacterium | reverse complement strand
CCCCTTCGCTTCTCCCACTCCCACTGCATCGCCCAAATCGCCAGGGGCCTCATGTAACCCAGGGCCCGGTAGACGCCGTCGACGTCGATGGCCTCCGGGGTCTGGAACCACAGGCCGTAGTCGCGCCACACGGAGAGGTAGGCGCCCCGGGCGGTGGTGAAGGCTTCCTCGGTCATCCCGTGCCGGAGCA
Organism: uncultured Bacillota bacterium; assembly: GCA_937863905.1. Lineage (GTDB taxonomy): Bacteria > Bacillota > Sulfobacillia > UBA995 > UBA9673 > CALMHV01. The sequence continues at coordinate 1,339 of CALMHV010000366.1, read as the reverse complement.
TGTCCGCGGCCAGGGAGTAGGTCGTGCCCAGCCAGACCTCAGCCGACTGCATGCAGGTCCGGTCGAGGCCGCCATCCGGGCGCATGCCGTTCACCGCGCCACGTTCGCCGGGTAGGTCGCCGGGGGCCAGGCCGGCCCGGCCCATCACGTTGAGGTCGAAGACGCGGCGCAGGGCCGAGCGGGCGTGCTCGTCCGACACGACGGGCGCCAGCCCCGAGGCGGCGGCGAACCACGGGCCGCAGAGCTGGTCGGCCATGACGCTGTCGTGGTGCGGGCTGCCGCTGGCGTCGTAGTCGTAGGAGACGCCGTTCCAGAGGCGCGACTCATAGGCCGACTGGGCCCGGGCCAGGAGGGCCAGGTAGGCGGCCTGCCGGTCGGTGTGGCCGAGTTCGCCGGCCAGGGCCGCCGCGGCCGCCAGGGCCCCAAGCCACAGGCCGCCCGAGTAGGCGCTGGGGCCGAGGGCCGACCAGACATCGTAGGTCTGGTCCGGGAAACCCTCGTTCTCAATGAGGCCGTCGCCGTCGCGGTCAAAGCGGAGCATGTAGTCCATGGCCTCTTCGGCGGCCGGCCAGACTTCCGCGAGGAAGGCGCGGTCGCGGGTGAGGGCGTAGTCGCGCCAGAGCTGGAGGACGAACTTGGGGTTGAGGTCCTTCCAGCGCGAGATGTCCTGGGCGTTGTAGGCGTTGAGGCGGACCCAGGGCTCGTCGCCCGGGTCGCCGAGGTCGTGGGGGACCACGCCGCGGGTCTTGCGCGGGCCGCGTTGGCCGGAGATAAGGAAGCGGACCGTCTCCGGGTGCTCGGCTAGGAGGGCTCGGGCGAAGTCGCGCTGGAGCGAGAGCTCAAGCTCGGGCCACAGGCGGGCCAGGGCGAACGAGGCCGTGAAGTGGACGTCGTAGGTGTTGTACATGAGGTACTCGTGGGCCTCGAGGTAGGCGAAATGGCCGATGGCCGGCTCGGGGAGGAGGTCGGCTGAGGCGGGAGGGGCTACCCCTTCCCCCTGGGGGGAAGGGGCCTTCCCGGCCGTCCAGATGGTGCCGCCGTCGGTGATGTAGTAGGTCTCGTTGAAGAGGGCTCCCTTGTACCAGTCGGGGAGGCCGGGGTCAGCGAGGACGGGCTTCTGCCAGGCCTCGATGGCCGCCTCCCAGTCGGGGTAGGCGAAGAGGGCGTCGCGGGCGAGGGCCGGGGCGGCGCCGCCGGCCTGGCCGTAGAACATCGTGTGCCGGCGGTACCAGGCCGCTCCGGACTCAAAGCGGGCGACGGGCATGTCCCAGGCCAGGGCGAAGACCAACTCACGGCTCTCGCCGGCCGGCACGCGGACCCGGGCGGCGACAGCGGCCCC
>CALMHV010000365.1 GCA_937863905.1 uncultured Bacillota bacterium | reverse complement strand
GCCCCCGGCTGATGGCGCCCGGCGGCCGCCGCCCGCACGTCGACCACTTCCAGGACGATGTTGCCGTCGTCCAGGAGCACCTGGTCCCCCGGAAGGCACAGGGCGGGCAGGGGGTACTCGACGCTCACGCGCTCCGCTGTCCCGGGCCCCTGGGCGGTGGTGAGGACGAAGGTCTGCCCTTGGCGGAGCGTCACCTGGCCGGCCGCGAAGGCGCCCAGGCGGATCTCCGGACCCTGCAGGTCGAAGAGCACGCCGACCCGCCGGCCGCGACTCTCCGCCGCCTTACGCAAGGCCTCGAGGGTGGCCGTGTGCTGGACGATGCTGCCGTGGGAAAGGTTGAAGCGGGCCACATCCAGACCGGCCTCCACCATCCGCGTGAGAACGTCCCGCGTGGAGCTGGACGGGCCAAGCGTGGCCACTATCTTGGTGCGGCGAGGGCGTTCGGCCAAGAGCGTCCTCCTTCTAGATGGCTAGAATTCGAGCTAAGTCGTACAAGGTCCGGTCAATCTCCTTACGCTGGGCGACCACTTCGGCCAGGGGGACGGGCGCCACGCGCCCGCAGCGCCAGGCCATCATCTGGCCGGTCGGCCCCTGGAGCAGATGGTCTACGGCCGCCGCGCCCATGAGGCTGGCCAGGGTCCGGTCGAAGCCGGTCGGGCGCCCGCCGCGCTGCACGTGACCTAAAACGGTCACCCGCGTGTCGAGCCCGGTCGCCTCGCGGACCTTCTGTCCCAGTTCCATGGCGGAAGCCGCCCCCTCGGCCACGACGACGATGCTGTGCCGCTTGCCTCGGGTGTAGGAGGTCTTGATGCCCTCGCAGAGGGCGCCGAGGTCGAAGGCTATCTCCGGGACGAGGACGAACTCGGCCCCGCCCGCCAGGGCCGCCGCCAGAGCGATGAACCCGGTGTCGCGCCCCATGACCTCGACGAGAAAGACCCGGCTGTGAGCGAAGGCCGTGTCGCGCAGCCGCTCGATGGCGTCCAGGGCCGTGTCCACGGCCGTGTCGAACCCGATGGAGTACTCCGTCCCGGGGATGTCGTTGTCGATGGACCCGGGCACCCCCACCACGGCGAAGCCGGCCCCGGCCAGAGCGAGCGCGCCGCGGAAAGTGCCGCCGCCTCCGATGGCGACAAGGCCGTCGATACCCGCCTCGCGCAGGCGGGAGCAGGCCGCGGCGAAGCCTTCGGGCGTGCGGAACTCCTCGGACCGGGCCGTCTGAAGGATGGTCCCGCCCCGGTGGATGATGTCGGCCACGGAGCGCTGGTCGAGGGGGCGGAAATCGCCCTCGATGAGACCGGCGTAGCCCCGCTGGACGCCGACCACGGAGAGGCCGTCGAAGACCGCCTTACGGACGACGGCGCGGATGGCCGCGTTCATGCCGGGGGCGTCGCCACCGCCGGTGAGGACGCCGATGCGCGTCACTTGTCCGTCTCCGACCAGTCTTCGGGCACGCCTTCCAGGAAGGCCTCCAGGGCCTGACGGGCGTCGGCTTCCCGCTCCGAGGGAACCAGGATCTCAACCATGTCGGAGCCCATGAACGACGGCAGGCGGCTCCTCAACACCGCGGCGATACCCTCGCCCTCGAGATACTCCTTGATCATCTCCGCCGTCGGCAGGTTGGGAGCGGCGTGGACCGCGATCAGCTTGTCGTCCATCGCTCAGGAACCTCCCGCCGGCGCCGGGTCGAGGACCCAGATCTCCGGGAGCTTGGGCAGGTTTCCAGGGTCCAACGTGACCTGGCTCGAACCGATTCGCTCTACGCCGGTTTGGCCCTCAAGGAACGGGCTCTCGTCCGAGATGCTCCAGTCGCTGATGGCCTTAGTCTTATAGTGCATGGGAATGACGACCCTGGCCCCGAAGAGGGCCGCGACCCGGGTCGCCTCCTTGGCGTCGATGGTGAAATAGCCGCCGACCGGGATGAGAAGGACGTCCACCCGTCCCGCCTTCTCCACGACGGCCGCGGTCGGCGTCTCGCCGAGGTCGCCCAGATGCAGGAAGCGAAGACCGCCCGCCTCAACGATGAAGAAGGCGTTCTTGCCGCGCTTGGCGCCCTGGTCTCCGTCGTGGTAGGTGCCGCCGAGGGAGTAGACCGTGACATCCCCGAGGGACTTCTCGACCTGCGCCCAGTCGCCACCGGCCAGGCCCCGCAGGACCTCGGGGTCGCCGTCGGCGCTGGCGACGCTGTTGTGGTCGAAGTGCTCGTGGCTGACGGTGATGATGTCGGCCGCAAAGGTCCGGCTGCCGTAGCCCAGGTTCCCCGGGTACGGGTCGGTGAGCACCCTCACGCCGTCCGGCGAGGTGATGAGGAACGCCGCGTGCCCAAACCAGGTCAGTTGAACGCCGGCCTCGCTGCCGCCCTGATCGCCACCGCCTGTCTGTCCCCCGGTCCCGCCCGGATCTCCGCTCACGTCGCCGCCTCCCCAGCAGCCCGCCGTCAGCGCGGCCGACAGGACCAGCGCCGCAGCCAGGTGCGTGACCGGCCTCAGCCAGCCGGAACGAATGTCGTGTGCCATTCCTCGGCCCTCATCCCATCACGTTGCCTTTGGGGGTAACTATACGCAGCTTGTCTAGGTTAATCAAGAGAGCGGCCGGTCGGCGGGTGCGCCTGGGAGGCGCCGTAGCGGCGGCTACAACACCCGCGTCAGGTCGTGGGGACTACTTTGACGCCGTCGGGACCGACGATCTCGGCCAGCATCTCCAGGGCTTCGGGGTCGGGCCGCACCCAGTAGTCCTCGCCGATGAGGACCAATTTGGGCGACGAGGCCAGCCGCAGGTAGACCGGAGCGGCCCCGTGGTTCAACTGAAGAACGGCCTTGATTCTCTCCAGGTTCTCCGGCGACTCCAGTTCGGGAGGCACGGTCACGTACACCTCCGCCTTGACCGGCCGAGCCACGGGCGAGATGCGGTTGGCCAGGATCTTCACTTCCTCGTCCTTGCGGCTGACCTTGCCCCCCACGATGACGACCGCGTCGGGCTGGAGCGCCGGTCCGTACTTGGCGAGCACCGAGGCGAAGACGATGATCTCCACCGTGCCCACGAGGTCCTCGATGGTGGCGAAGGCCATCTGATTGCCGTTTCGGTCGAGAATCTTCTTCACCTCACGGACGACCCCGCCCACCGTTGTCAACCGGCCATCGGGGACGTCGGCCAGTTGCGCCGTGGTGCAGGCGTCGGCGGCCACGAAGACCTCCTCGAAATCGGCCAGAGGGTGCCCGGTGACGTAGAACCCGAGGACCTCCTGCTCCATGGCCAGGATACTGGCCGGCGGAAGGGGCGGACTGACCGGCAGAGGCGAGGCGATGGCCCCGGAAACGGCCGGCCGGACCGCCGACCCG
>CALMHV010000364.1 GCA_937863905.1 uncultured Bacillota bacterium | reverse complement strand
CTCCCGGCGGCCCCGGGCCCGTGGTAGAGTAGGGGCGGCCGCACCCTACTCCCGAACGCGGCGAAGGATTTCCGGACGTAGCGCGACCATCAGTAGCGAAGACCTGGGAGGCCCACATGACCAGCCCCGACCCCAGGGCCGAGCAGCGCCTGGCGGCAGCCATCGCCGCCGGCGACCCGGAGGCGGCCCGGACCCTCTGCGAAGAGTACCTGCCGCAGGTCCGCACGTCCTTGCGCCGTCGGTCGGGTCTTGACGGCGAAGCGGCTCTCGAGGTGGCCCAGGAGACAATCCTGGCCGCGCTGCGGTCGGCCCAGTTCTTCCGGGGTGAGAGCAGTCTCCTTACCTGGCTGTGCGCCATCGCCCGGAGGAAGACGGCCGACCACTACCGCCGGGCCGTCCGGCAGCCGGCGAGCCTCGACGGCCTCACCGCCGAGGGGCTGGCCATCATCGACACCGGGCCGTTGCCGGACGAACTCGCCGAGCGGTCGGAACTTGCCGCGGCGGTGCACTCGGCCCTCTGGCTCCTGCCGGACAACCAGCGCGAGGCGGTGCTTCTGAAATACCTTGAGGACCACTCGGTGGCGGAGATCGCGGCCGAGTTGGGGCGGAGCGAGAAGGCCGTGGAGTCGCTGCTCTCCCGCGGGCGCTCCAACCTAAGAAGACGCCTGACGGCCTTGGCCGAGGCGGGCAAGGGCAAGGGAGGCCGGCGGAAGTGACCATCGTGGAGTGGCTCGAAGCGAATCTGGGCCGCATCCTCAAAGCTCGGGCGCGGTCGGTTGAGGCCGGGTCCGGGGCGGCGGAGGCCGGGTCCGGGGCGGCGGAGGCCAAAGCGAACCGCGCCGTGGCCGAGACGGTAGCCCTCTGCCTGGCGGCCCTCCGGCCCCGGAACCGCTGGCCGGAGAACACGCGGCTCTACGCGGCCATCCGGTCCCGCCTCGCCGAGGACCCGCTACGGGCTGCGGCGGCCTTCGGCGCCGGTGCGGCGACCGCCATTTACCTGAGCTTCGGGCGGACCGGACTGTCCTGGCTCGGGTCGGTTCTTCGCGGGCCGGGGTAAGCGGTCCAGAGACCGGGATGGGCGCCACGCGCGCAAGCGGAATATCGAGGGGAGACTGGAGCCGATGGTCAAGCGCATCATCGCGGTGATCCTGATCTTCATGGCTTCGAGCGCGGCCTGGATGGCCCTGGGCGCCGTCACCGAATTGCGGACCCGGAGTTCGTCCTCGGAGCTTGAGGGCGCCGTCATCGAGTTGTGGGGAAGGCCGCAAGCCCAGATGGCGCCGGGAGTCTCCGCCGCGGTCCCGCGGGGCGAGACCCCGTCCGGCGAGGCCATCCTGGTCCCTGTGCCCGTCGACCTGGCCTCCAGCGAGATCCGGGCGGCGCTCAACCTAGACTACCGCCGCAAGGGCCTTCTCTGGTTCTCCACCTACGGCGTGGACTTCGGCGGGGAGTGGACGGCCGTCAACCCCTTCGCCGCGACGCGCGAATTCATCATCACCTTCCGCTTCCCGGCCGGGGAAGCCATCTACGATGCCTTCTCCTTCACGGTGAACGGGCGGGAGGCGGCGGCCCGGACCACGACCGACGGCGGTCTGGAGACCTCGCTGGCGCTCGCCCCCGGTGAGCGGGTCGTCTTCGCCGTCGCCTACCGGTCGCGTGGTATGGACACCTGGACCTACGCCTTCGGCCCCGACGTGACCCAAGTCCGCGATTTCGGGCTCACGGTGGAGACCGACTTCAAGGACATCGATTTCCCAGCGCGAACCGTCTCGCCGACCAGCAAGGAGGAGACGGCCGCCGGCTGGCGCCTCACCTGGCGCCACGACAACCTCATCTCCGGCTTCCAGGTCGGCGTGGAGATGCCTCACCGGCTGAACCCGGGGCCGCTGGCCGCGAAAATCATCTTCTTCGCCCCCATCTCGCTCCTGTTCTTCTTCTTCGTCATCTTCATCCTCGGGGTGCTCCGCGGCGTCAACCTCCACCCCATGCACTATTTCTTCCTGGCCGCGGCCTTCTTCTCGTTCCACCTGCTCTTCGCTTACCTGCTCGACCATCTGGATCTGAACGTCGCCTTCGGCGTGGCTGCCGTCGTGTCGGTGGCCCTGGTCGTTTCCTACCTCCGCCTGGTCGCCGGAAACCGGTTCGCCTTCGTCGAGGCGGGCCTGGCCCAACTCCTCTACCTGGTCCTCTTCTCCTACACCCACTTCCTCAAGGGCTTCACCGGCCTGACGGTGACCGTCGGCGCGGTCCTGACCCTGTTCGTCCTCATGCAGACCACGGCCAGGGTGGATTGGGACGCCGTCTTCGCGGGCCGATGGAGCCCGGCGACAAGGCCGGCGCGGCCCGGGCCGGGAAGCTCCGGACCGGCGTCGTCTGGACGGGAGGGTTCGGCGTGACGGATTGGCTGCGTGCAGCGCTGCGAGAAACCTGGCGGCTGGTCGCCGGGGTGACGCGGCGACCGGTGGAGACCTACGAGAAGATCGCGCGCGTCCCGTCGCCGCGGGGAGCCGTCGTCTTCATCGGCGGCCTGGCCTTGGTCGCCGCGGGGGCCTCGGCGGCGGTCGCGGTCGCAGCGGGCAGCGGGCCGGCCCGGGCGGCGGTTGGGTTCGTCCTCTGGGGACCGGTCGGCGTCTTCGGCGTCTACCTCGCGGCGAGCGCGGTCATCTGGCTTGTCGGGCGGGCGCTTGGCAGCCAGGCCACGTTCGAAGCGTTCCTGACGGCCTGGGCCGGGAGCTACGTTCCCACGGCGGCGTGGTTCGCCGGGCTGACCCTCTTCCACGTCCTGTTCGTCCCGTCGGGGTTTCTCGACCCGTCGGCGGTGGGCGGCGTGGCCGGGCCGGTCGTGGTCCAGGTGGTCTTCCTGGCTTTCAGCGTGGCGGCCTTCCTCTGGAAGGCCCTCCTCCTCTACCTCACGCTGAGGGTCGTCGGCGGCCTCGATTTCCGGCGCATCGTCGCGGCGGCGGCCATCCTCGCCCCCGTGGCCATCGGCTACTGGCTCCTGGGCCTCAGCCTGGGGTGGTTCAAGGTGCCCCTCATCTGACCCGGCGCCAGCGAACGGGCGGCAGCCAGGGTCCGGCCCACCGGCGCCACCGGTCTACCCGCTCCGCTTCAGCTTCCCGGTTCGCATGGCGTAGCGCTCGCCGGCCTGGAAGACAGCCAGGCCGAGCGGGATGAGGA
>CALMHV010000363.1 GCA_937863905.1 uncultured Bacillota bacterium | reverse complement strand
CTGGGCATCGACGCCTGGTTCGCCGACCGGGAGAAGACTCTGGCTTACGTGAACGCCCGGTCGCGCCGGACCCGTGAGGACATCATGGCCGCCCTGGGGAAGAATGTGGAGGGCTGCCACAAACGGCCGGAGTCGCACGAGGAGATTCGGGTCCTCTACGGCCAGTGGGAGGCAGGGAGCACCGAAGTCAGGCTGAGTTCCCATGACGTCGAGGGCGGGAAGAAGTACAACATCCTCATCCCGGTCCAGGGACCGGATGGGTTCGAGGGCTGCCTGGAACTGGCCTTCACGGTGAAGGACTAGGAGGGCTCACCCGCATGACCACCGGCGTCGGCCGTGAGTTCATGGAGAAGACGGAATACCCCAACATCGGGCCGTCGGACCAGTCCAAGGGTTTGCCACAGCCACCTCTGGAGAAGGGGGCCCGCCCGGACCAGACGCTGATCAACCTTCCCAAGCCGGCTCAGGTCAAGGTGCGTCCGGTCGACCTAACGGCGGCCATCAACGCCCGCCGGTCTATCCGCAAGTACTCCGATGAGCCCTTGACCCTGGGGGAGCTCTCCTACCTCCTCTGGTGCACCCAGGGCGTCCAGAAGGTCACCGACCGGCCGGCTACCCTGCGGCCCGTACCGTCGGCCGGCGCCCGCCACGCCTTTGAGACCTATGTCCTGGCCAACCGGGTGGAGGGCCTGCCCTCCGGGCTCTACCGCTTCATCGCCGTCCCTCACAAGCTCGTGGCCGAGGACCTTGACGAGAGTATCGGCGAGCGCATCGCCGCGGCCTGCTTTGGCCAGTACGTGACGCAGAGCGCGGTGACCTTCGTCTGGGCGGCCGATGTCTATCGGATGGTCTGGCGGTACGGGGAGCGCTCCTACCGGTATTTTCTCCTGGACGCCGGCCACGTCTGCCAGAACCTCTACCTGGCCGCCGAAGCGGTGGGGGCGGGGTGCTGCGCCATCGGGGCCTTCCTGGATGACGAGTTCAACATCGTGCTTGGCCTCGATGGGGAGAACGACTTCGTGGTCTACGCCGCGACCCTGGGAAAGGGTTGAGTACTGGCCCGCGGCCACGCCTGGCGGGGCTGGCGCTCTAGGCCCGCTTGGCGACGCCCCGGCGCAGGAGCATACTGTGCTGGGCCTGCTGAATCATCTTCTCCCACGTCTCTTGGCGGAGACCGCCCACAACCGCGAGTTGGCGCTCGATGTCGGCCAGCTCCTGGAGGGTGCACTCGCGGCACACCGCGGGGGGCATCACCTCGGCGAGCATCCGCTCCGTCGTCGTCAGGACCCGGCCGCAGCGCTCGCAGACCTTGCCGGCGACCCGCGACTTCCCGGTCTTGACTCTTCTCTTCGTGTTGGCTTCGATTGTAGCCATGGTCCTGCTCCTCGTCTCGGTGACCAGAGAAACGCGTCCTCTTGTCCTAGAAGACCGCTCTTCCGCGTGGAAAGTTCCAGCCGGCCTAGGTGTTTTGTCGCTGTCTTGACAGTACCAGGGTTTCGCGGCCGCTTCGTCGGACGGAGGGGCAAGGGGGCACCGGTCCGAGGGACAGGGAGGGGGCTTGGCCGTGAGGTCAGAAAGACGGGCTTCCGCGGCCAGACTTCGGAGAGCAGAACAGGACAAGGATAAGGCATCGGCCGACCGAACCCCTTTCCTGGACGGTGAGACAGACATGCCCGAGGTTCTCGGCATCGGTCTCGACCTCGTCGAGGTCGTTAGGATTGAGCGGGCCGTGGCGCGGTGGGGAGATTCCTTCCTGTCGCGGGTCTTCACGCCCCGGGAGATAGCCGACTGCTCTGTCGGGCGCGGCGGGTTCCGGTCGGAGGCGCTCGCCGCGCGCTTCGCCGCCAAGGAGGCGGTTTTCAAAGCCTTGGGCCGGGGGCGGCCGGAACTCGGGTGGCTGGACGTGGAGGTCTTGAAGGATGCTGCGGGGAAACCGGGGGTCGTGCTATCGGGCCGCGCGCTGGCTCTCGCGGGCGAACTGGGCGTTGCCCGCGTTCTCGTGAGCCTTTCGCACCTCCCCGGGCTCGCGGCGGCTCAGGCCGTATGCTTGGGGGCGCTCCCCTCCGGACAAGGATAAGATCGGAGAAGAGCCGAACCCTTGGCAGGCTTGCTTGGGCTGACTTCGCTGGCTCACCAGTGAGGACCTCGATTGGGGGAACGCGGTTGGTGCGCCTATTCTCTTCGTCGGAGATGCGGGCGGCGGACGGTCTTGCCGCGGA
>CALMHV010000362.1 GCA_937863905.1 uncultured Bacillota bacterium | reverse complement strand
CCCAACCGGAGAGGGATGGACTTCACCCGCCGCAGGTTCTCCGTGATGTCCTCGCCGGATGTCCCATCGCCGCGCGTCGACCCTTGAACAAAGAGGCCGTTCTCGTAGCGCAAGGCCACCGAGAGGCCGTCTATCTTGAGTTCGGTGACGTAGCTGACGTCCTCGCCGGGCAGGAGACCGCGCACACGGCGGTCGAACGCCCGCAGCTCCTCCTCGCTGAAGGCGTTTCCCAAGCTGAGCATCGGCACGGAGTGGGCGACCGAGCCGAAGGCCTCCAGGGGTTTGCCGCCGACCCGGTGGCTTGGGGAATCGGGCGTCACGAGGTCGGGGTAGGCGTCCTCAAGCTCACGCAGGCGGCGCAGGAACTCGTCGAACTCGGCGTCCCCGATGACCGGGGCGTCGAGGACGTGGTAGCGGTAGTTGTGGGAGTTGATCTCCTCGCGGAGCCGAGCCAGTTCCCGCTCGGCCGCGACCCGATCCTGATCAGACACCTAACGCACCCTTCCGCGTTACCTCCTCGGCCGCAATGGTCTGAACGCCCTGGTTGGCAAAGGCGACCCGGAGGTGGACGTTGCCGGCGTAGCCCGGACGCACTCCCGACCGGCTTATCCCCACGATGATGCCCTCGCCCCAGCGCGGGTGGATGACCCGCTCGCCCGGGGAGAACCGCGGGGTGGCGCTCGCCGTGGCGGCCGGATGAACCGCCGTCCCGGGCGCGGTCCGGGCGACCGGCCGGGCTCGCTCGGGATCGCGTTCCACGACCCGGCGGCTGGCGAGCAGGCTGGCCACGAAAAGGGTCTCCTCGGGCACCTCCTGGAGAAAGGCCGACGGCTCGGCCGGCATGGTGTACCCGTAGAGGGTTCGCTCCCGAGCGTGAGTGAGGTAGAGGCGCCGCATGCCCCGGGTCATAGCCACGTAGCAGAGCCGCCGCTCCTCCTCCACACCGTGTGGTTCCTCAAGGGACCGCGAGTGCGGGAAAAGTCCCTGTTCGAGCCCGACCACGAAGACGTGAGGGAACTCAAGCCCCTTCGCGTTGTGCACGGTCATGAGGACGACGCCGTCGTCGCCCTCCTTCATCACGTCGATGTCGGCCATCAGGGCCGCGTTCTCGAGGAACGCCTGGAGCGAGGGGTCGTCGGACTGGTGGGCGTAGTTGGCGGCCACCGTGGCCAGTTCCCGGATGTTCTCGATGCGGGACTGGGCCTCCGCCGTTCCCTCGCGACGCAGAACCTCCACCAGACCGCTCTTCTCGGTCACCTCACGGACCATCTCGGTGACGGGCATCGTCCCGACGCCGGCAGCCAGAGCGTCGATAAGGGCCACGAACCGGCCGAGTTCGCCCCTGAGCTTGGGGCCGATACCCGCTGGGTCCACGTGCCCCGTGGCCACGGCCCGGATGCCGCCCAGGAGGCCGGCCGCACCCGCCGCGCCGCTGACCGCCTCCGCCGCCTGGCGTAGGCGAGCCAGAGTGGCCGGACCGATGCTGCGCTTGGGGACGCCCAGGGCCCTCTCCAGGGCCACCTCGTCCTCCGGGTTATGAACGACCCGGAGGTAGGCCAGGACGTCCTTGATCTCCTTGCGCTCGTAGAACCGGGTGCCTCCAATGATCTGGTAGGGGACGGCCTTGTTGACGAGCACGTCCTCGAAGGCCCGCGATTGGGCGTGGGTCCGGTAGAGGATGGCGAAAGACCTGAGGGGTAGCCCCCGGCCCCCGTGGCCACCCAGGATCTCTCCGACCACAAACTGGGCCTCCTCGGCCCCGTCGGCGGCGAGATAGTAGACGATTGGGTCGCCCGCCTCGTTCTCGGTCCAGAGCTTCTTGCCCGTGCGGCGCTCGTTGTTGGCGATGACCGCGTTGGCCGCGGTCAGAATGGTCTTGGTCGAGCGGTAGTTCTGCTCCAGGCGGATGACTCGCGCGTCCGGGTAGTCCTTCTCGAACTCGAGCACGTTCCGGATGTCGGCGCCCCGCCAGGCGTAGATGGACTGGTCGTCGTCCCCTACGACGCAGAGGTTCCTGTGCCCGGCCGCCAGGAGGTTCACGAAGACGTACTGGGCGTGGTTGGTGTCCTGGTACTCGTCGACGAGGACATGCCGAAAGCGCTCCCGAAGACGGGCCAGGACGGCCTCCTCCTCGCGCAGGAGAATGACGGTCTTCATGATGAGGTCGTCGAAATCGGCCGCGTTGTTCCGGCGCAGGGCCTCCTGGTAGAGGGGGTAGACCTTGGCCACGCGCTCCTCCCGGAAGTCGGCCGCCCCCGCCGCGAACTCCTCCGGTCCGACGAGTTCGTCCTTGGCCCGGCTGATGGCGGCCAGGAAACCCGCCGCCGGCCAGCGGGATTCCTCCCAGCCGAGTCCGGACAGAATCTCCTTCAGGAGAGCCGTCTGGTCGGAGGCGTCGTAGATGACGAAGTTCGACCTTAGTCCGACCCTCTCGCCATCCCGGCGCAACAGGCGCGAACAGGTGGCGTGAAAAGTGCTCACCCAGAGGGCGCCTTCCGCGTGGGGATCGCCCCGGCCCGGCAGGCGGCCGTCGCCCAGGAGGCGTTCGACCCTATCGCGCATCTCACGAGCGGCCTTGTTGGTGAAGGTGATGGCCAGAATGTCGCCCGGGTCGAGCCCGAGGCACCGCACCAGATAGGCGAAGCGGTAGGTCAGGCAGCGGGTCTTCCCGCTGCCCGCTCCGGCCAGGACGAGGAGTGGCCCGCCCGTGTAGGTCGCGGCCTCGCGCTGCTCGGGGTTCAGGTCGTCAAGGAAGCTGAGATCGGGAGCCGTGTCCGGAGTCTGGCGGCCTTTCCGGGTGCGGTGGTCGATGGTTCTCCCTCCAGGGTCTGACGGGTTTCCAGATACCTTCCCCTTCCCTCCCCCCGGCCTCTTCCCTCCACCCAATCACTCGGGCGGCCCGGTCCGGCCTCTAGGGAACGCTCTTCTCCCCTGTCGGGGCGCCCGCGCCCCCGGTCTGGGGGCAGGTCACGTCACAGACGTCACAGGACGCCGCTTGGCACGGCTCCATGTGGATGAGGACCGAAACCCGGCTCCACTTCACCCTCACGGCCTGCTCGATGCTGTTAGCGAGAGCGTGAGCCTCGGACAACGGCAGGTCGGGCCGGACGACGAGGTGCAGGTCGATGTGGCGCTCCGGGCCGGCCTTCCGGGTGCGGAACTTGTGGAACTCGACAAACTGCCCCCGGTGGGCCTCGATGATGCCGAGGAACGCCTTCTCCTCCTCCTCGACCATGCGCACGTCGAGGAGAGGCAGGAACGACCGCTTGGTGAGGTCCCATGACGCCTTGATGATGAGCGCCGCGACGCCCATGGCGATGATGGGGTCCAGAAGCTTGATGCCGGTGAGGTAGATGGCCCCGAGGCCCGCGAGGACGCCGACGGAGGTATAGACGTCGGTCCGGAGGTGGAGGCCGTCGGCCTCGAGCGCCTGAGAGTCATGTTTGGCGGCCACCTTGAACAGCATGCTGGAGATGAGCTGGTTGGCCACGGCGGAGACACCCATGACCAGAATGCCGAGGCCCAGCGACTCGACCTCCACGCCGTGGATGAGCTTCTTCACGGCTTCGTAGATGATCCAGATGGCGGCCACGAAGATCAGGAGAGCCTCGATGAGGGCCGAGAAGTTCTCGATCTTGCCATGCCCGTAACTGTGCTTCTCATCCGGCGGCTTCTTGGACTGCGTCACCGAGTAGAGCGCGATGATGGCCGCCAGGAGGTCGAGGCCGGAGTGGATGGCCTCGGAGAGAACGCTCACGGAGCCCATGGCGAGACCGGCGGTGAGCTTCAGCAGGACGAGAGTGGAGTTTGAGGCCACAGATAGCGCGGCGGCTTGCGTAGGCTTTAAAGCCAAGATCGGTCCTCCTCCGGAAGTGTGCCCGATGGCCTTCCAGGCAAATCAAAGCGGGACTCGGCCTGGATGCTACACAGGTGAAGTCCCGCGGTTACGTGCCGTCTATGGCACCGCTGCCCAGCTTCCGCTCAGGGGCCCAGCCTTGCCCGGGCGATTTCTCCGCCCGGTTGAGCCTGACAGGTTCTCATTATAGCACAGCTGGCGCGGGGGTGACGCTCCGCTGCCGCTAGGACGGCGCGGCTTCTCGGGAAACCCCGGCCAAGGCCGAGGTCGGCGCCCACGTCGGACGGCATCCAATTGCCCACTACTGCAGGACTCCTGCCTTCCGGAAGGAAGAGAGAAACTCACCTGCCTACCCTTACTCTCTCCCTACCCTCCAAGACACAAAAGCCTAGCCACGGGCGGGTGTCAGTCTCGACGGGAGGAGTCAGAATGGGCAAGTTCGTCAGGGTCGACATGTCGACCCTCAAAGTCATCACCGAACAGGTGCCCGAGAAGTACCGGCTGCTCGGAGGGAGAGGTCTCACGTCCAACCTCGTCGCCGACGAGGTTGACCCCCTCTGCCATCCGCTCGGTCCAGCGAACAAGGTCGTCTTCGCTCCCGGCATCGTCACGGGCACGGCCGCTCCGTCCTCCGGGCGCATTTCCGTGGGGGCCAAGTCGCCGCTGACCGGAGGCATCAAGGAGTCCAACGCCGGGACGCCCTTCAGCCAGAAACTTGCCCGGCTCGGCATCAAGGCCCTGGTCTTTGAGGGTTTGCCGGCCGACCCGAAGAAGCGGTATCTCCTGGAACTCACCGCCGGCGGGGAGCGGCTCGTCGAGGCCGGCGACCTCGCGGGCAAGGGCCTTGAGGACACCTTCGCCTGGCTCGCGCGGAAGTACCCCGGCCAGGCCTACGCCGGGGTCGGCCCGGCGGGCGAAACTGGCCTGAGCATGGCCGGCGTGTGTTTCAACGACCTGGAGAACCGTCCGAGCCGCTACTCGGGCCGCGGCGGGCTAGGGGCCGTCCTCGGGCGCAAGGGTATCAAGGCCATCGTCGTGGATGACTCGGGCGGCCCCGGCGTGCCCCTGAGCCAGCCGGAAATCTTCGCTGGGGGCGCCCGCAAGGTCGCCGAGGCCCTGGGCCAGCACGGCGTCACCAAGCCCGGAGGCGCGCTCAACTCCTACGGCACGGCCGTCCTCATCAACCTCCTCAACGAAGTCGGCGGCCTGCCAACGCGGAACTTCAGTTCCGGGGTCTTCGAGGGCGCCGGCAAGATTTCCGGCGAGACCCTGGCCGCCACGATCAAGAAGCGCGGCGGCAAGGGCCTGACCGGACACCGCTGCCACACGGGGTGCCCCATCGGGTGCTCGAACGTCTATCCGAGGCCCAACGGGCAGGAGCACGCCTCGTGCGTCGAGTACGAATCCGACTGGGCTCTCGGCGCCAACTGCGGCATCGACAACCTCGACCACATTGCCGAGATGATCCGGATGTGCAACGACTACGGCATCGACACCATCGAGACCGGCGTGACTCTCGGGGTGGCCATGGAGGCCGGCCTCGCCAAGTTCGGGGACGGCAACCGGGCCATCGAACTCGTCAAGGAGATCGGCCGCAACACGCCTCTCGGGCGCATTCTCGGGAACGGCGCGGCCTTCACGGGACGGGCGTTCGGCGTCTTGAGGGTGCCCACGGTCAAGGGCCAGGGCATGCCGGCCTACGAGCCGCGGTCCGTCAAGGGCATCGGCGTCACGTTCGTCACGTCCCCCATGGGCGCCGACCACACGGCCGGGTACACGATCGCCTCGGAGATTACCGGCGTGGGCGGCAAGACCGACCCGCTGTCGCCCAAAGACAAGGTGGGCCTGTCCCGCAACTTCCAGGTGGCCACGGCGTTCATCGACGCCTCCGGGTACTGCCTCTTCATCGCCTTCGCCATCATCGACATCCCCAGCGGCTTTGTGGGTGTCGTCGAGACGTGCAACGGCGTGCTCGGCACGGCCTGGACGATGGATGACGTGACGCGCATCGGGCAGGAGATCCTGCGGACCGAGATCGCCTTCAACCGCAAGGCTGGCTTCTCGGCCGCGGATGACCGCCCGCCGGAATTCATGCGGCGCGAGAAGTTGCCCCCGCACGGCAGCGTGTTCGACATCAGCGACAAGGACCTCGACGAGGTCCTCAACTTCTAATCCGGACCGGGGCCCGGGTCGGGGGTTCCTCCCCGGTCCGGGCCTCGGCATGCCCGGGGAGGCGGCCCAGCTTGAGCCGAGCGAAGGCAACCCGACCGAGGATTCTGCGGGCGGCCGGGAACGAGGCGACCGGTCGGTTCGTTTCCGTAACCCTATCCCTCTACGCCAGTCTCGGTCGCTTCGCCCCCGGGCCGGGACAGCCGATGGCCGTCGAGGTGGAGGAAGGCCTGACCCTGGGCGAACTGCTCCAGGCCTTCCGGGTGCCGCTGGAGGAGGTCAAGTTGGTCTTCGTCAACCACCGGGCGACCGTCCTAGAGCGGGTCCTGGCCGAAGGCGACCGGGTGGGCGCGTTTCCCCCGGTGGCCGGGGGGTGACGAAGGACAGATGGTCTTGACCGTGGCCGCAAGGTTCCGGTCGGCCTCCGGGCCGACGGTCAACCCCGCCCCCTCCAGAGCGAGAAGGTAGGCCCCGACCACAGGCTGGTGCAGGGGAAGCCGTGGCTTCGCCTTGGGGGCCCAACGGTGGAGGGCCAGGGTCAAGGAGTCGATCAGGAGCGGGCTCTCGCCGCGGTAGGTGCTGCCCGCCAGCACGACGTCGGCCTTGAGGCCCTCGATGCCGGCCCGCTTCATGACCGCGCCGGTCTGTTCACCCATGAGACGACCCATCTCCATCAAGATGTCTTGGGCCCGGGGGTCGCCCTCCCGCGCCAGGTGGAAGACGAGGGGTCCGACGATGCCCATCACCCGGTAGCCGAAGGCCAGCCCGGAGCCGGCCGACTCGCGCACCACCGCGTCGTAGTCGGTAAGCTCGAGGGCCTCGAGGATTGCGCCGTGCAGGGAGGTCTTGGGGCACATCCCCTCGTCCATCCGGAAGGCCCAGTACATCGCCTCGCGGGCGATGTCGCCGGCCCCTCCCGGGTTCCCCGAATCGCGACCGAGACCGCGCAGGATGGCCCGTCGCCCGTCCGGGGAGATCGCCGCCGAGTTCGAGCCTGAGCCGCCGATGACCACGGCGCCCCAGTTCTTCTCGGTCCCGCCGCGCAGGGCGGCCCAGCAGTCATTGTCCCACTGGATGGCCAGTTTGGAAGGGAGGTTCGCCCGGAGGGCCTCGCCCAGGTTGGCGTGGTCCTCCTTGGAGTCGTCGCCCCCTAGGTAGAAGGCGGCCCGGGTGAGGACCCCGACCTCGACCCCGGCGGCCGCCGCGGCCTGCCCGAGGGCCGACACCACCGACTGCAGCGTGAACTCGAGGCCGAAGACGTGGTAGTTGGCCGGACCACCCGCCCCGAACCCCAAGAGCCGGCCTTTCTCATCACCCACGACCGCCCAGGTCTTGGTGCCCCCGCCGTCCACCCCGCCGAAAAGCCGCGCCTGCGCCAATCCCGCCACCCCCGGTAGGAGGTTTCGCCAAGGTTCCCATTGAGTCCCTCCTGCTTCTCAGGCCGGGTCGGCAGGCAAACCGAGCGGGAGGATGGAACCAAGAACAGATGACCCGCCGACTCGCGACCTGTGTCGTCGCCCTGGTCCTTTCGCTGGCCGCCCTGGCCGCCGGACCCCCTCCAGGCGTCCTGGCCGCCTCCACCGCCCTGCCGCCCATCGTCGTCTACCTCGACGGGCTGGCCGTCACCTTCGACGTCCCCCCGACGGTTCTCGGCGGAAGAGCGCTGGTGCCCTTCCGGGCTCTGGCGGAGGCTTTGGGCTGCGCGGTCGACTGGGATTCGGCCACAGGCCTGGTCAGCGCGGCCGGGCCGGGCGCCAGTCCCCGCACCGTGAGCCTCTGGGTGGACCGCGCGGACGCCGTGGTCAACGGGGAAAGCCGCGTCATGGACGTGCCGGCCCGGATTATCGAGGGACGGACCCTGGTTCCGCTGCGTTTCTTCGGTGAAGCTCTCGGCGCCCAGGTGGCTTGGGACGACGCGACCCGCACCATCACCGTCGTCTCGCCACCCCGCCCCATGCGGGTCCTCGGCTACTACGCTCTCGGCACCGCACAGACCAGCAGTTGGGCCGAGCTTTTCGGCCGGCCCTTTCCCGACGTAGGGACGCCGCCCGCGGACGGCGGCGCGACCGACCTCGTTTCCGAAATCGCCTGCGCCTGGTTCGTCCTGGACCCCGCCACCGGCGGCATCGTCCTCGACGACTCCTACTCCAGCCAGAAACGCCCGGACAACTGGACCGACGTCCTCGCCCGTTGCCGCGAGTTTGACGTGGCCGCCGACATGATGGTCCACTGGTCCAGACTCGTCGACGGCGTGGCCGACCCCGCCATCTATGACTTCCTGGCCAGCCCGGAACTCATGCGGCGCGCGGTGCAAGAGATAGTCGACTACGCCGCCGCCTACCGGGGCGTGAACCTCGACCTTGAGCTCCTCGGGCAACGCCAGACCGGCGACCAGTTGGCCGGCACGCGCCAGAGGTTCACCGCGTTCGTCCAGAGCCTGGCGGAAGCCCTCCGCGACAGCGAGCGCACCCTCACCTTGAGCCTTCATCCCCTAAACAGCTGGTATCCGGGGTACGAGTGGGAGGCCTTGGGCCGGCTCGCCGACACCGTCGTCATCATGGCCTACGGGTACGCACCCAAGGGGCAGCCTGAGCCCATCGGCAAGGTGATCGAGGCCGTGGACCTCGCGCTGGCCGTCGTCCCCAAGGACAAGCTTCTCCTCGGGCTCCTGGCGCAGTACGAGACCCCGGAGAGCATCGCCGCCAAGCTGGGTCTGGCCAAGCGACGGGGACTCGCCGGCATCGCTCTCTGGCGCCTCGGCGTGGTCGAGCCGGCCCGGCTGACGGTCATCCGGTCGGCG
>CALMHV010000361.1 GCA_937863905.1 uncultured Bacillota bacterium | reverse complement strand
TGTGGGAGCGCGGCGAAGTGGAGCGGCAGGCGGAGGCGCGGTTGGTGCTGGCCGCGCCGTCGAAGCTCTGACCCGGATGCGAGGAGGCGGCGCAAATGGGTGAGACCGCCGAACACCCAACCGTGAAGGTCCACCGTGACGGCAAGGTTCTCACGGTCACCATCAACCGTCCGGAAGTGAAGAACGCGGTCGACGGCCCGACGGCCCACCGGCTGGCCGAGGTCTTCCGCGAGTTCGACGGGGACACCGACCTGTCCGTGGCGGTCCTGACGGGGGCGGGCGGCTGCTTCTGCGCCGGGGCCGACCTGAAGGCCCTGGCCAGGGCCTTCGCCGGCGGGGACCCGACCATCGCCAACCCGCTCGACGCGGACCTCACCAAGGACGCACCGATGGGGCCGACCCGGCTCCTTCTCTCCAAGCCCGTGATAGCCGCCGTTTCCGGCTACGCCGTGGGCGGCGGGTTCGAGCTGGCCCTGTGGTGCGACCTGCGGATCGCCGAGCGCGACGCCGTCTTCGGGGCGTTCGACCGGCGCTTTGGCGTGCCGCTCGTCGACGGGGCCACCTGGCGCCTGCCGCACCTCGTCGGTCTGGGGCGGGCCCTGGACCTCATCCTCACCGGGCGCCCGGTCGGGGCCGAGGAGGCCCTGGCCATCGGCCTGGTCAACCGGGTCGTGGAACCGGGAACCGCCCGGGAGGCGGCCGAGAAGCTGGCCGCCGAACTGGCCGAGTGGCCCCAGACCTGCCTGAGAAGCGACCGCGAGGCGGTCTACCGCTGCCTCGGCCTACCGCCGGACGAAGCCCTCAAGCTTGAGTTCGCCCTGGGGCTCCGGGTCATCGAGAGCGGCGAGACGGCCCAGGGCGCCAACAGCTTCGCGGGCAGGGGCGGAAGGGATGGAGGTAAGGCGCCCCGGAGTTAGCGGCGGCCTAGCCGCCGTCGCTACCCGCTCGCCCGGCCAGGGCCCGGAGGCCAAGTTCGTAGGAGGCCGGGCCGAAGCCGACGACCTGACCCGTGGTGGCCGGGGCGGTGACCAGAGTATGCCGCCACTCCTCCCGGGCGTGGACGTTGGTGAGGTGGACCTCCACGATGGGAAGGCCCGCGGCCAAGACGGCGGCCAGAGCGTCGCGCACGGCGTAGGAGTAGTGGGCCAGGGCCCCCGGGTTGATGAGAATCCCGGCCGCTCCCGCATCCCAGGCCGCGTGGATGGCCCGCACGACCTCCCCCTCCCCGTCTCCCTGGGTGGCTCTGACCTCAAACCCCAGGTCCCGCCCGAGACTCTCCAAACGGTGGTTGATGTCGGCCAGGGTGGTCTTCCCGTAGATGGGCACCTCCCGCCGTCCGAGAAGATTCAGGTTCGGACCGTGGATGATCCAGATAAGTGGGGCCAACTCAGCCACTCCTTTCGGCTCGGGCCTGACTCCTTCGGACTTGGGCCGAGCACCGGACGCGAGCCAAGGCCCACTCCAGAGCCTCGGCCGCCGCGGCGGGCTCTATCCCGGTCACCGGTCTCGCCCTGACCCGGCCGTCGCCGGCCGGTTCAAGAAGAACGAAGACGAGGCCCCGCCCACCCTTCTTCTTGTCGAGGTCGAAGTGGCGCGCGATCTCGCCGGGATCGAGGGCGCCGGCCGCGCGCAGGTGGGGCCCTGGAAAGCCGGCCAGAAGGTCGCCGGTCAACTGGACCACAGCGGTCGCCAGCGCCGCCGGCAGGTAGCCTTCAGTCTCCGAGAGGCGAGTCGCCGCCAGGAGGCCGACCCCCACGGCCAGCCCGTGCCGCACCCGCCGGAAACGGCCCGCCGCCTCGATCCCGTGGCCGAAGGTGTGGCCGAGATTAAGGGCCTGCCTGGGACCGAGGTCAAAGGGGTCCGCGCGAACGAGATCCAGCTTGGCTCGGACGGCCCGGGCCACCAGGTCGGGAGTGGGCGGGTCCGT
>CALMHV010000360.1 GCA_937863905.1 uncultured Bacillota bacterium | reverse complement strand
GGCTACCAGGCCGTGCGCCGGCTGGGCCGCGAACTGGGTCTCCCGCGATTCCGTCGGGGGCGTCACGGCCTCGTCGTCACGACAAGCGATGTCACCCTCCTCCTGCCGACGACCTTCATGAACCTAAGCGGTTCCGCCGTCACCGCGGTCCTGCGCGGTCGGCGTGTCGGCCCGGAGGGACTCATCGTCGTGCACGACGACCTCGACCTCGCGGCCGGACGTCTCCGCGTGCGGCGCGGCGGTTCGAGCGGCGGACACCGGGGCGTGACCTCCATCATCGAGGAACTCGGCTCCGACGACTTCGTCAGGGTGAAGGTAGGCATCGGACGACCGCCCGAAGGCGTGGACCCCGTCGAGTTCGTGTTGCAAAGGCCGGAACCCGACGAGGCTTTGGCTTTGGCTGACGCTGTCGCCAGGGCGGCCGATGCCTGTCTGGCCGTCCTCCGCGAAGGACTTGCGGCGGCGATGAACTCCTTCAACCGGAACGCGGAGTCGGGCGAGGTCGACCGGAGTTGAGCCCCGGCGCGGTGGCCGTGCGAGTGGCCGTCGCCGCGCTCGTCGCCGCGGCGGGCGCCTACGCCGGAAACCGTCTCTTCCGCGGGCGCCTCGGCCCGAGGGCCATCGTCCTGATCGCCCCGGGGCTTGAGGAGGCGCTCAAGACCGGACTGGCCCTCCTCCTGGGCGCCCCGGTTCTGGTCGTGCACGTATCTTTCGGGCTGCTCGAAGCCGCCTATGACCTGACGGCCGGTCGAGACCGCCGGGGTAGCCGACGCGCCGCGGCCGCTCTGTCGGGACTCGGTGGTCACACCCTTTTCGGCGCCCTGACCGTCGCTGTCGCCGGGACGCTCACAGGCGCGGGTTCTCTCGGAGCGCTAGCCTGGGTGGCGGGGAGCGCGGTCGCCTACCTGGTCCACGTCGGGTGGAACGCTCTGGTGATGGGAAGGGTGACCCGTTGAGCAGGGACTTCGCTGAGCGACCCGGTCCCACGGCGCCGAGCCCCATTGAGCAGGTCCTCGATGAGGTCGCCTCATCCGTGGAAGTCCGGGCCGTCGTCGACGCTCTGAGCCCGAACTCGGCGCAGGCCGTCCACGGCGTGGGCGGCTCGGCCAAGACCCTCCTCGCCGCGGCCACGCACCGCGAACGCACCCTGCCCAGCCTGTACGTGTGCGGCGACATGGAGGCCGCGCGTCGTCTTGAGACCGACTTCATCACCTGGCTCGGCGAGGACGCGGTGGCCCTTTTCCCCCCGCGCGAGTTCTCTCCGCTGGGTGTCGTCGCGCAGTCCGGGGAGATCCAGGCCCAGCGCCTCTGGGTTCTCGACGCGCTCCTAGCGGAGCGGCCGGTCCTGCTGGTGGCCCCGGTCGAGGCGGTCATGGGCCTCTGCCCGTCGCCGGGCCGTCTGGGGCGCGTCCTCTCCGTGCTGCGGCGGGGGATGAGGCTGGAACCGCACGGCCTGGCCTTGCGCCTGGTCGAAGCCGGCTACCAGCGCGCCCCTCAGGTGGAGCACCCCGGGGACTTCAGTCTTCGCGGCGGCATCGTCGACGTCTTCCCGCCCTCCGTGAGCGACCCCTTCCGCTTCGAGTTCTCCGACGAGGCGATAGCGTCCATCCGTAGTTTCTCTCTCTCGACACAAAAGTCGTTTCGGGACCACCTGGAGGCTCGGTTGGGACCGGCCCGGGAATGGGTCCTCGACGCCGGCGAGACGACCGGCCTGGCTCGGGCCGTCCGCCAAGCGGTGAACGAGGCGGCCAAGCGGCTCGAGCGCCTCGGCCGTCCCGAGGCGGCCCAGCGTCTCCAGGCCAAGGTGCTCGCGGACATTGAGAAGATGGAGTCAGGGACGTTCCTCGAGGACGCCGATGCCTACGCTCCTTTCCTGGCCGGCGGGCCGGAGGCCGCAGCCGGCGGGTCGGGGGGCGCAGCCGGCGGGCCGGAGGCCGCGGATGGCCGCCGCCACCATCTCCCGCTCATTTTCGAGTACCTCCCTCCCGGGGCGGCCGTCTTCCTCGACGAGCCGGCGCGCCTGGAGCAGGCGGCCAAGAGCCTGGCCGTCGAACACGCCGAGCGCTTCGCCGTCCTGTTGGAGAGCGGCGGCCTCCTGCCCGACCAGGCCACTTGTGGCGTCGGGTACGGCGACGTGGTCGCCAGGTCCGTGTCCCACGCCACCGTGTACTTGACCCAGCTCCTCCGACGCACCCCGTCGCCGGAACTCCGTAACATCGTGAATCCGCGCCATCAGACCATCCCGTCCTTCCACGGGCAGTGGAAGGACTTCCTGGCTGAGCTGGGGCGCTGGCGGCAGGCCGGTGACCACGTCCTCGTCCTGGCCGGCTCGGCCGACGGGGTCCAGGGTCTCTCCCGCGCGCTGCGCGAGGCTGAGGCCGGACCGGCGCCCGTCTTCACCCCGCGGCGGACGGCCGCCCAGACCGTCGTGGCCCGGGGCGTGCTCGAAGAGGGTTTCTACCTTCCCGCGCTCCGGCTCCGCGTGGTCACCGACGCCCAGATCCGGGGCCGCGCCCCCAAGCGGCGCCACCGCCGCACGGCCCAGGTCTTGGGTGAGGGGGTGGCCCGGGCCCTCGCCTCCTACCGCGACCTGGAGGTCGGGGACCATGTGGTCCACGTCAGCCACGGGATCGGGGTCTACCTCGGCGTCAAGAACATGGAGACCCTGGGGGTCACGCGGGACTACATCCTCATCAAGTACGCCGGCGAGGACCGCCTCTACATTCCCGCCGACCAGGTCGGCGCTTTACAGAAGTACGTGGGGGTCGAGGGCCAGGAGCCCAAGATCCATCGACTGGCCGGCAGCGAGTGGGCGCGGGTCAAGAACAAGGCCAGAGAGTCTCTTCAGAAGCTGGCCGTCGACCTCCTCAAACTCTACGCGGAGCGGGAGACCCGGGCCGGCCACGCCTTCGCCGAGGACGGCGCCTGGCAGGCCGAGTTCGAGGCGGGCTTCCGGTACGAGGAGACCCCGGACCAGATCGTGGCGACCGAGGAGATCAAACGGGACATGGAGCGCCCGGTGCCCATGGACCGCCTTCTCTGTGGCGACGTCGGCTACGGAAAGACCGAGGTGGCCGTGCGGGTCGCCTTCAAGGCCGTCACTGACGGCCGGCAGGTCGCCGTCTTGGTGCCGACGACCGTCCTGGCCCAGCAGCACTACCACACCTTCCGAGAGCGTTTCGCGGGTTACCCCGTCAACGTCGACCTCCTCAGCCGGTTCCGGTCGCGCGCCCGTCAGGACAAAACCATCCGCGATCTCAAGGCGGGGCGCGCCGACATCGTCATCGGCACCCATCGCCTCTTTGGCGCGGACGTCGCTTTCAAGGATCTGGGCCTCCTCGTCATCGACGAGGAGCATCGGTTCGGCGTCGGACACAAGGAGCGCCTGAAGGAACTCAAGGCCGTGGTCGATGTCCTGGTTCTCACGGCCACACCCATCCCGCGAACCCTGAACATGGCTCTGGTCGGCCTACGCGATATGAGCGTCATCGACACGCCGCCCGAGGACCGCTATCCGGTGCAGACCTACGTGGTCGAGTACGACGAGGACCTCGTCCGGGACGCCGTTCTCCGCGAACTTGCCCGGGGCGGCCAGGTCTTCTACGTGCACAACCGGGTGCAGACCATTGACACCGTGGCCGCGCGCCTGCGAGAACTCCTGCCCAAGGCCCGCGTCGGTATCGGGCACGGCCAGATGAAGGAGGAGGACCTCGAGCGGGTGATGATGGAATTCCTGGATGGTGAGTACGATATCCTTGTGTCCACGACCATCATCGAGTCGGGCCTGGACCTGCCCAACGTCAACACGCTCATCGTCGAAGACGCCGACACGCTCGGCCTGGCCCAGCTCTACCAACTTCGGGGGCGGGTCGGGCGCTCGAGCCGGGTGGCCTACGCCTACTTCACCTACCGTCCGGGGCGGGTCATCTCCGAGCTGGCCGAGAAGCGCCTGGAGGCCATTCGCGACTTCACCGAACTCGGGTCGGGGTACAAGATAGCCCTGCGCGACCTTGAGATCCGGGGGGCCGGCAACCTCCTCGGACCCGAGCAGCACGGGTTCATCGCCTCGGTCGGTTTCGAGCTCTACTGCCGGATGCTCGAGGACGCCGTCCGCCGGCTCAAAGGGGAGGCCGGGGCCAGCCGGCCGGAGACGTCGATCGACGTCAACGTCGATGCCTTCCTGCCCGACAGCTACGTCCCGAACGCGCGCCAGAAGATGGAGGCCTACCATCGCATCGCCGCCATCGCCGAACCGGCCGAGGCCGACGATCTTCAGGAGGAGCTGGCCGACCGCTACGGGCGGCCGCCGGAACCGGTGCGGAACTTGTTGACGGTGGCCCGGGTGAAGGTGGCCGTGGGCAGGCTCGGTGGGGTCTCGGTCGCCCGGGAGGCCAGCGGGGGTCTCGTGGTCAGGTTCGACCGCCCATCGCCCGCGGCGCGGGAGGCTCTCAGCGCCCTCGTGGGCAAGCAGAGCGGGGTCGCCGTCCGGGCGGCAGGGAAGGCGATGCTCCTCGGGTACCGGCCGGGGCGGCGCGCAAGTCTCGGTACTCCGAAGACAGGCGCCTCACGGGAGAACGTGGAACTCTTGGAGGGGTTGCTGGACCTCCTAACCCTCGTCGCGGGGCGGGTGGCGCAGGAGACCAGCGGGGCGCGGGCCGACGGGCCGCGCCAGCGAGAGGAGAGTCGCAATGTCGAGAACTGAGAGGCGCGCCAAGCAGCGGGCCGCGGCCAGACGCAAGCAGATGGTGGCGTCCAAAGAGAGGACGAGAACCACCTTCCTGCCCCCCCGAGTGTCCCGGATCATCAACCTCACCCTGGTGATAGGGCTCGTCCTTGGGCTGGCCGGCTGGGGGGTCTACTCGCTCATCACCGGCCGGGCGGCGGCCGCTAAGGTCCTGAAGACGGTCAACGCCGTGAACATCACCCAGCACGAACTCGACACGCGCACCAAAATCCTTCAGTTCGCCAACGACCTCAAGACTGTGAGCGCGGAGACCAAGACGGCCATCCTCGACTCCCTGGTCGACGAGCAGCTCGTCCTGGCCGAAGCGGCGGCGAGGAACCTCGTGCCCACCGACCAGGAGATCAAGGACAATGAGACGCAGCAGGCGTCGGCCCTCAAGACCCTCTACACCACGACGCTGCGCATCACCGTGGCCAGGCTCCGCTATGGCGTCAGTTCCGACGACCTGGCCGCCTACGTGAGGAACCAGGTCCTGAATGAGAAACTGTACACGGCGGTCACGGCCGACACGACGGTCACCGAGCCGGACATCGTCGCCTTCTACGAACAATACAAGGAAACGCTGGACGCAGAGGGGTTATCTTTGCAGGATGTCAGGGACACACTAGGGCAGGAAATACTCCAGCAGAAAAGGAGCGAGGTCTATTCTGGGTTCCTACAGACTCTTCGGGCAAAGGCCACGATTGCCGACCCCAAGTAGGCCGAGGCGGGCGCGGAACGGGGGCCTAGTCACCGGGAATGGCTTGTCCAAATGGCAGAAATGAATAAAGGTGTCAGCGGAGCTATACCATATCAAACGAGAACTAAACTGGCTTTCTTGCCCATGAGGAGGGAATCCTAATGAAGGCCACGGGTATTGTTCGGAGGATCGACGACCTGGGCCGAGTCGTGATACCCAAGGAAATCCGTCGCACCATGAGAATTCGCGAGGGAGACCCTCTGGAGATCTTCGTTGACCGCGAGGGGGAAGTCATCCTCAAGAAGTACTCCCCCATCGCCGAACTCGGTGATTTCGCCAAGGAGTACGCCGACTCGCTCTACGAAGCCGTGGGCCACATCTCGATGATCGCGGACAGGGACGCCATCATTGCTGTGGCCGGCGCCGCCAAGAAGGAGTTCTTGGAGAAGCGGATCGGCCCGCTCGCCGAGCGGACGATGGAAGAGCGCCGGAGCGTGCTCCAGAACCGGGCGCCGGAACAGGAGTTCATCCCTGACGCCTTTGTCACGGAAGACGAAGATAAGTGCAAGTTCACCGCCTTGGTGGTCGCCCCCATCATCTCGGGTGGCGACCCCATCGGCGCGGTCATCATGGCCTCGCGCGACCCCGAGACGGAGATGACCGCTACGGAGTTGAAGCTCGCGGAGACAGCGGCCGGCTTCTTGGCCAAGCAGATGGAGCAATAGGAGCCGCCGGCAAGCCGAGACCGGAAGACAAGAGGACTTGAGCGGGCCAAGCCGGCCCGCTCTTTCCGTCTTCAGGCCGCCTCCCCGCCGGCGAAGGGTTCCCGGCCCG
>CALMHV010000359.1 GCA_937863905.1 uncultured Bacillota bacterium | reverse complement strand
TCTCTCCCCTTCTTCTAGAGCCGTACGTTCAGGAGTTGCGCGATGTTGGCCCAGCGGCTGACCACGGTGGCCTGAGCCGACCCGGCCGAGAGCATGCCGATGACACTATGCTCGTCTTCCGTGACCACTAAAGAGCCGCTATCTCCGGGCTGGGCGATCGCCGTCGTGACCACTTGGTCGGAGAAGACCGCCGTGCCGACGTCTCCGAGCCCGACGCGGACCGTGGCTTTGACGACGCGAACCTCGCCCTGGCTGATGGCCGAGGTGCGGCCGCTCTTTATGACCTTCAGGCCGGGCGTGGCCTCGATGGCCTTCGTGACCGGGCCGATGCCCAGGATGTCACCGATGGCGTCGCCGGCGTTGATGAGCGCGGCCACAGCCGCGTCGACCAGGTTGTCTCCCGTCAGTTTCCTGGAGAGCTTCAGTTGGTGGGCCGGAAAGACCAGTCGCAGGAAGTAGTTGCCGGCCCTCTCGGCCCCTCTGGCTATCGGACACGTTTCCTCGGCCGACGTCCTGAGGATCGGCACGAAGCGCTCGAGGTGGGCCACGGTGCTGTCGGCGTCACCGCCGTCGTAGCGGCCGGGCTGATAGACGGGGTCGCCTTCTTTCGCCCGCCCGTCCCGGCCGTCGGTCATGTTGGCCAGGACGTGATTGTTGGAGAGGATCATCGGGGCGCCCGTATCCACATCGTAGACCAGAGCGCCGAAGGTGCCCGCGGTCACCTGGTAGTGGCCGACACTGATACCTGGGCGGGCGGGGCGAACGCGGACCGTCCGGTCCTTGTCGGCCTCGAGCGGTAGAAGGCCGGCCGGGCCTAGGGCGGGCAGGGCGCGGAGGTCGCCGACCTCGATGACGTCCGTCTTGGTCTGAGAGAGGACCTTGGGAATCCTCTCGGCGCGGCTCAGCCTTGAGGGGTGGACCTTGCGCGTGACCAATACGACGAGGGCCTTGGTGTCGGTCCGGCGTCCGGCCGTTTCCTTCAGACCCAACCCCACTCCGACAACGTTCGGCCGGGCCAGGAGGTGGCGGGCGTGCTCGGCGACAAGATGCTTGAGTTCCTCCAATTCGTTCCCTCCTCTCAAACCGCTCCATCATATGCGTTCCCAGGAGAATGGCCGCTAGATGAAGGGATGGGAGCTTCGGAGGAACGGGCGGGCGGGGTTACTTCGTTGTCGGGGCTATTTCGTGTGCTTGTCGGCCACCGCGGAGGCGCCGTAGGAATCCGGCTTGATCTTGGCGTCGAACCCGCTTCCGGTGACCATGCCGACCACTTCCCGGATCATCGACCGCGTGGCCCCCTCTTGACCGATGTCCAGGTGGATCTCGATGTCGAGGTTCGACCAGCCGTCGTGAGCCAGCCGTGAGGCGATCTTGCCGCCGAGGTCGAGGGAGAGGGCGGTCTCATAGTAGATGCGCTGTCTCAGGCTGGCCAGGGGTTTGTGTTTGCGCTTCTCGTAGTAGTAGCGCGCGCCCTTCCCAACCCGATGGATGACGACCGCTGAGACGAAAGTTATCTCCTCGCGGGCACGCGAGTCCGTGCCGACGATGAGCCGGTAGGTGCCGTCAGGGTCTTCGCTGACGTACCTCCGGATGTCGGCGAACATCTCGTCGAAGGAAAGGTTGCCCAACGTGGGGCTGACAAAGCGCAACGGCGGAACGTCCTTCCGTAGGGCCGTCGTCGGCCGGCGGCGCCTAAGGCAGATTATAGCCTGCCCGCTCGCCTCTGCCAAATGCCCCCTGTCCAGGATGCGGCCCGCCGGCCTTTACCCGCCGGGGGCGCGGAGCCTGGGGCCGAGGACTCTCTCCAGGACCACGAACTCGTCCAGGGACAGGGTCTCTCCACGCCTCCCGGGAGCGATGCCGGCCGCGGACACGATGTCGGCAACCTCACTCCGGTCGAGGTCGAGCCCGGCCGCCAGAGCGTTGGTCAACGTCTTCCGTCTCTGACCGAAGGCCGCCCTGACCACGCGGGAGAGGCGGAGCAGTCCAGCCGGGTCGAGGCCGCCGGCCGGTGTCGTTCGCCGTTCGAGGACGACCACGGCCGAGTCTACTTCCGGGACGGGATAGAACGAGCGCCGGCTCACGCGGAAGGCCAATCGGGCCGTGGCCACGGCCGCCACGGCCAGGGTAAACGCTCCGTAGTCCTTGCCGCCGGGCGGCGCCTGCAGCCGTTGAGCCACCTCGAGTTGCAGCATCACCACGGCCTTGGGCCAGAAGAGGGGCGGTCTCAGGATGTGGAGGAGAAGAGGGGTAGTTACCGCGTAGGGCAGATTACCTACGACAATGGGCTCGTCTTCGGCCAGTTGCCTGAGGTCCATGTCTAGCGCATCGCCGACCTCCAACCGGACTTGCGGGAGCCCGGCGAGGTTGTGGGTGAGCAAGGCCCCCAGTGACCTGTCCTTCTCAATGGCGACGACGCGCGAGGCCCCCGCCTCAACCAGGGCCAGAGTCAGGGCGCCGAGGCCGGCCCCGATCTCCAGGAACGAAGCTCCGCGCAGAACGTCGCCGGACTGAGGCGCCCTGGCCAGGCGGTCGGGAAGCGGCTCGCCCGCCGGGACTCGGGGCGGGATGGGCCTGGCCTCGTGGACGAGATGCGCGAGGACGTTGCGGTCCACCAGGAAGTTCTGGCCGAGGCGGCGTTTGGGGCGGAGGAGTCCAGACCTGGCGAGACCGGTAACGTAGGACGGGGACGCCACGAGCGAGACAGTGGCAGGGAGGTCGGGCATCGGCTCACTCCGGGTCGGTCGGGTGCCGGACCGTTCTATGGGGCCAGAGCGCTTTCCTGCCCCGCAGTCTTCCGCGACCCGGAGCGGGCCATTCGCCGTCGCCCTACCCGGGAAGCTCGAGAATGTAGATCTTGACGTGCTTCACGCCCCAGTGGATGGCTTCCTCGTACGTGTCGAAGCAGACGTCGATGCGGTCGCCCTTGATGGCCGACCCCGAATCGCCGGCCACGGCGAACCCGTAGCCGTCGACATAGACCTTGGTCCAGAACGGGATGACCCGCGGGTCCACGGCGATGATGCCCCGGGTCGCCCGGAGGCCGAGACACGTGTAGCCGGTAGCGGACGCGCCGCAGCTGATTGGCCCTGGTTCATAGGCCGTGGCCGTGACGGGGAGGGCCTTGAGGAACTTTATGGTCTGGCCGTCCCGCACGACGCTTCCGGCGGTGCCCACGCGCAGGACGCGGTCCTTGGGTTCCAGGACCATGGTCCGGGACAGCTCTTGAGTCTCCGTGACGCGGTCGCCCTCGTAGGTCACCAGAAGCAGCCGCTGGAGAAGTCCGTTCTCGCCCTCCTGGACGACCACGTTCTGCCCCAGGTTCATGGCCATGTCCTCCTGCCGGACCACCCGGCAGGCAACGACGTCTTCGCGGTGTTGGTAGGACTTCGTCACTCGCGTGACCGTCACGTGAAGGGCCGCCGATACGGGGTGGTCGCGTCCGGGCTCAAGGCGGTCGTCCGGACGGATGGGTAGGCGAGTCGTCGCCGCAATCTCCCCGACGGTGGCGGCGGTCGTCAGGACCGCCACCTCCCGGCCGTCGAGACGGACGACCACGGTGACGGCCCGCCTGACGTCGACAGCCAGCCCGTCCGTGACGAGGGCCGTCGCGGCCGGGCGGACGGAGTCGTGCGGTCCGAGAGAGACCGCGGCCTCCTCCAGGACCTCCGCCACGGTCCGGGCCGAGGTCCGTAGGGCCACAATCGTCCCGTCAAAAGCCAGGGTGACATCCCGCTGGAACCCGAGGCCGCTGCCGAACCAGGCGGCCAGAAGCGCCGCGACGACCAGCAGCCGAAGGGCCGTCCATCGCCATGGCCTTCGCACGGCAGGTATTCGCACGGGCAATCCCCCAGGTAGATAGGCGTGTGAGCGTGCATCGGCCGGGTGCCGACGATTCGGCGGGGACCAGGACCTTTCCTGCTAAACCAGAGGTTACAGATACTGGCAGGCCCTCCCGCACCCGAAAGGAGTATCCCCAGAGGAAGCGGAGGTCTATGTGGCGGCGCCTATCCCAACCGGAACACGCGACGGGCGTTGGCGGACGTGGCCGACGCCATCTCCTCCGGCGTCGTCCGCCTGACCCCCGCCAGTTCTCGGGCGACCT
>CALMHV010000358.1 GCA_937863905.1 uncultured Bacillota bacterium | reverse complement strand
CAGAATGTCTCGCCAGACTGGCTTCATCCGTATCCAGTACGCCGGCAGCCTCTCCGAGGAACTCCGGGAGTACCTAGCCGGGGCCCGCGGGGTCGAGGCGACGTCCGTCCAGCCACTCGTCCTTAGGACGGCTGTCCCTGACCAGGTTCTCGGGGCCATCACGCCCTACCTCCGTGGCGGCGCGATGCAGGTCGAGCGCATACAAC
The DNA here is from genome assembly GCA_937863905.1 of uncultured Bacillota bacterium. GTDB lineage: Bacteria > Bacillota > Sulfobacillia > UBA995 > UBA9673 > CALMHV01. The sequence continues at coordinate 1,706 of CALMHV010000358.1, read as the reverse complement.
TACGCAACCCCGGTTTCGATCACGTCGAGGTGAACGCGGCCTGAGCACACCCGGGCCGCCGGGACGCCCACAAGGCCTCCTGGCGGCCCTGTTTGGCGTCGCAGACTCTGGCTATCTTAGGGTGAAACGGAGGTGAAACCATGGCTGAGAAACGCAAGATCGTCGGGCGCTGCCCGGCCTGCGGTTCCGACCTCGAGGTCACCCGCCTCCAGTGCTTCAACTGCGATACGGGCATCGAGGGACGCTTCGAGACCTGCCGGTTCTGCCTCCTCTCGCACGAGCAGAAAGACTTCATCGAGACCTTCATCCGGGTTCGCGGGAACATCAAGGAAGTGGAACGCGAACTGGGCATCTCCTACCCCACGGTCCGCAGCCGGCTCGACCAGGTCATCCGGGTCCTGGGCTTCGACGTCCGAGAGACCGAGGAAGACAGCAAGTCCGACGAGCGCCGCAGGGAGATCCTCTCCCGGCTGAGCCGGGGAGAGCTGAAGCCGGACGAGGCCGTGAGACTCCTCAAACAGTTCAAGTAAGGGGTGAGGCGGATGGACGAAGAGCGTTTGCAGATTCTTAAGATGCTCGAGGAAGGCAAGATCAGTTCGGAGGAGGCCGCCGCCCTCCTTGAGGCCATCGAGGCCTCGGCCAAGGGCCCGACCGACGCGGGCGAGCCGGGCGGCCGGTCCGGTCCCCGTGGCGACGCGGGCGCCGGGGAAGGCTGCGGGGACGCCGGTCGGCGGCGCTGGCGCGGTGACTGGCCCGGCTTCGACCACGCGGGCTTCGACCGCGGCATGGAAGACTTCAGGCGCGAGATGGAGAGGATCCGTCTCCGGGCCATCGACATCGGCGACGAGGTCTCGCGCCGGGTACGGGAGACGGCGCGGGAACACGGCGGCACATGGCGCCACGGCGGCCCCCGCCCTTTCCGCCAATTCATCCGCGACTTCGGGGACGTCTTCAACCTCCCCTACGGGCGCGAGATGCACGAAGAGGACTTCGAACGGGAGGTTCCAGCCGGGCCTGCCCCTGAGGTCGAGATCCGGGACCTGTCGGGCGACGTGACCGTCGAGGCGTGGGACCGCGACGTGGTCGGGGTCAAGGCCACCAAGCGTGTCTGGGCCGGCTCCCGCGAGGAAGCCGCCAAGAGGGCGTCGGACTACGAGGTCTCCGTCGAGCAGCGGGATGGAGGCGTCTTCATCGAGGCCCGCCTGGCTCCGGACGCGCCCGGCTGGCTTCCGGCCCGCTGCACCATCGACTACAAGGTCCGGGTCCCGGCCACGGCCAAGCTGCGGGTCCTGCTGACCAATGGCGACGTGCAGGTCACCGGAGTGCGCGGCGGCGTGGAACTCCGCAGCACCAACGGCGAGGTTGTGGCCGCCTCGATTGCCGGGAACATCCGCGCCACGAGCACCAACGGCAGCATCACCCTCCGGGCCGTCCAGGCGGAGACCATCGAAGTCAAGACCGTGAACGGGGATGTGGACCTGGACCTCGAGGCTCTGGGACAGGGCGACCACTTCATCAACACGGCCCGCGGCGACATCAGCCTGAAGCTGTCGGCCGATGCCCGCTTGGATCTCCTGGCCTCGACGATGCACGGCCAGATTTCCTGCCGGGTCCCGGCCGCCGTGGTGAGCCAATCGTCCACGCGTCTGGAAGCCCGCGTCGGCGCGGCCGCGGACAAGGCGGCCGGGGCGGCTGAAGCGGCCGGG
>CALMHV010000357.1 GCA_937863905.1 uncultured Bacillota bacterium | reverse complement strand
GATGACGACGAGGATGACGCCGTGCCGCCTGCTTCGGACGCGGGTGAGGCTGGACCGGACGAGGACCTCATCGCTCGCCGTCTGCGGCGCCGCTCTGTTCGCGACGATCGCCCCGGACCCCGCCCCCTGGAGCCCGGTGAAGGGAACGAACCTGCTTCGGACGACGACGAGGAGCTTTAGCTGGAGGATTGGGCACCCAGTCCATTGACCGCCGGAGGAGATGGCCTGTGCTCGACGTCAACAACTTTGACTCCCTAAAGATCGGGTTGGCTTCGCCCGAGCAGATTGTGCAGTGGTCCCGGGGCGAAGTCAAGAAGCCGGAAACCATCAACTACCGTACCCTGAAGCCTGAGCGCGACGGCCTGTTCTGCGAGCGCATCTTCGGCCCGCAGCGCGACTGGGAGTGCCACTGCGGCAAGTACAAGCGCATCCGGTACAAGGGCATTATCTGCGACCGCTGCGGGGTCGAGGTCACCCGGTCGAAGGTGCGCCGGGAGCGCATGGGCCACATCAAGCTCGGCGCGCCGGTGTCCCACATCTGGTACTTCAAGGGCATCCCTAGCCGGATGGGGCTGCTTCTGGACGTGTCTCCGAGGGCGCTCGAGAAAGTCCTGTACTTCGCGGCCTACATCGTCACCGAACCCGGGGACACGAGCCTCATGGCGCGGCAGGTCCTCTCCGAGCAAGAGTACCGCGAGGCCCGTGAGAAATATGGGCAGTCCTTCAAGGCGGGCATGGGCGCCGAGGCGGTCGGCAAGCTGCTGGAACAGATCGACCTGGACGAGATGGGCAAGGAACTGCGGGTCGAAATCCGCCAGGTCTCCGGGCAGCGCAAGATTCGAGCTACCCGGCGCCTGGAGGTCGTGGAGGCCTTCCGGAAGTCCGGTAATCGCCCGGGGTGGATGGTCCTGCAGTTCATCCCGGTCATCCCGCCGGACCTCCGGCCGATGGTGCAGCTGGACGGGGGGCGCTTCGCCACCTCAGACCTCAACGACCTGTACCGCCGGGTCATCAACCGGAACAACCGCCTGAAGCGGCTTCTGGACTTGGGCGCCCCGGACATCATCGTCCGGAACGAGAAGCGCATGCTCCAGGAGGCCGTTGACGCCCTTATCGACAACGGCCGTCGCGGCCGTCCGGTGACCGGACCCGGCAACCGCCCTCTCAGGTCCCTCAGCGATATGCTCAAGGGCAAGCAGGGCCGGTTCCGCCAGAACCTCCTCGGCAAGCGGGTCGACTACTCGGGCCGTTCCGTGATCGTGATCGGCCCGGAATTGCAGCTCCACCAGTGCGGTCTGCCCAAGGAGATGGCGCTCGAGCTCTTCAAACCCTTTGTCATGAAGCGGCTCGTCAACCTGGGACACGCCCACAATATCAAGAGCGCCAAACGGATGGTCGAGCGGATGCGGCCCGAGGTCTGGGACATCCTCGAGGAAGTCATCAAGGAGCATCCCGTCCTCCTAAACCGCGCCCCGACCCTGCACCGCTTGGGCATCCAGGCCTTCGAGCCGGTCCTCGTGGAGGGCCGGGCCATCAAGGTCCATCCGCTTGTCTGCACGGCCTACAACGCCGACTTCGACGGGGACCAGATGGCCGTCCACGTGCCCCTTTCCTCTGAGGCGCAGGCCGAGGCCCGCATCTTGATGCTCTCGGCCAACAACCTGCTTTCTCCCAAGGACGGCTCACCTGTGGTCACGCCGTCCAAGGACATGGTCCTCGGCATCTACTACCTGACCCTCGATAAGCCCGGGGCCAAGGGCGAGAACCACATCTTCTCCACGCCCGAGGAAGCCATCATGGCTTACCAGCTCGGGGTTCTGGACCTTCATGCTTCCGTCAAGGTTGCTTTCCCCGACCGGCGCGAGACGACCACCACGGGACGCATCATCTTCAACGAGAGCCTCCCTGAGCCGCTCAAGTATGTCAACGAGACCATCAACCGCGACAAGCTGGCCGACCTCGTCTCTCGCTGCTACCGTCTTTGCGGCCAGGCGGAGACGGCCAGGATGCTCGACCGGATAAAGAGCCTCGGGTTCATCTACGCCACGCGGTCCGGCACCACGATCGCCCTGTCCGATCTCCAGGTGGAGATCGGCAAGAAGGAGATTCTGGAGCAGGCGGATGAAGAGGTGCGCCGGATCGAGACGCAGTACCGGCACGGCCTGATCACCTGGGAAGAGCGGTACCGGAGCGTCATCGACATCTGGAGCAAGGCCAAAGACCGGGTGACCGACAACCTCATGTCCTCGCTGGAACCTCTTAACCCGGTGTTCATGATGGCCCAGTCCGGCGCCCGCGGCAACGTGAGCCAGATCTCGCAGCTGGCCGGCATGCGCGGCCTCATGGCCGACCCGTCCGGCCGGATCATCGAACTCCCCATCCGGGCGAACTTCCGAGAGGGCCTGACCGTCTTGGAGTACTTCACCTCGACTCATGGCACCCGCAAGGGTCTCGCCGACACCGCGCTCCGCACCGCCGACTCGGGCTACCTGACACGGCGCCTGGTCGACGTGTGCCAGGACGTAATCATCCGGGAGTGGGACTGTGGGACGGCGAACGGCATCTCCGTCGCGGAGATCCACGAGGGCGCCGAGGTCATCGAGCCCCTTGGCCGGCGTATCGTCGGCCGCGTGGCTTTTGAGGACATCATTGATCCGGCGACCGGCGTGGCCATCGTCAAGGCCAACGAGGAGATCGACGAGGAAGCTGCGGACGGGGTCAACGCCTCCGGCCTCGAGAAGGTCACTATCCGGTCCGTGCTCACCTGCCGGACCAAGCACGGGGTCTGCAGCCTCTGCTACGGGCGCGACCTGGCCACTGGATCCATCGTCAACGCCGGCGAGGCCGTGGGCATCATTGCCGCGCAATCCATCGGTGAGCCCGGCACCCAGCTCACCATGCGCACCTTTCACACCGGCGGCGTGGCGGGCGAGGACATCACCCACGGCTTGCCCCGGGTCGAGGAGCTCTTTGAGGCCCGCAAGCCCAAGGGCCAGGCGACCATCACGGAGATCAGCGGCGCCGTGCGCATCACTGAGGGTCGCGGCAAGCGCGAGATCCAGGTCACGGCTGAGGACGCCGAGACGGCGTCCTACGTCATCCCCTACGGGGCCAGGCTCAAGATTCGGGACGGCCAGACGGTCGAGGCCGGCGACGAGCTCACCGAAGGCTCGGTCAACCCGCACGACATCCTGAAGATCAAGGGCGCGCGCGGCGTGCAGCTCTACTTGCTCCACGAGGTCCAGCAGGTGTACCGGATGCAGGGTGTGGACATCAACGACAAGCACATCGAGACTGTCGTCAGACAGATGCTGCGCAAGGTGAAGGTCGAGGAGCCCGGGGACACCGACCTTCTCCCCGGCGGTCTCGTCGATGTCTTCGACTTCGAAGAAGCCAACCGGAGGGCAACGTCCGGCGACGGCAAACCAGCCACCGCCCGGCCCGTCCTCTTGGGCATCACCAAGGCCTCGCTGGCCACCGAGTCATTCCTGTCGGCGGCCTCCTTCCAGGAGACGACCCGGGTTCTGACCGAGGCGGCCATCAAGGGCAAGCGCGACCACCTCTTGGGGCTCAAGGAGAACGTCATCATCGGCAAGCTCATCCCCGCCGGCACCGGCATGGGTCGGTACCGGAACATCCGCATCAGGGCTGAGGAGGCCGAAGAC
>CALMHV010000356.1 GCA_937863905.1 uncultured Bacillota bacterium | reverse complement strand
CGTCCGGCTCGCCCTCTGACCGGTCCCGAAGGGAGAAGGCATGAACGATCCCGGCTTCCAACGCAGCGAACTCCACAGCCTCCTCGAATTGCAGCGGCTCGACAGCGAGATTGCCCGCGTCCGCCAGGCCATCGACCGGACCATCAAGGACCCGGATGTCGAGGCCCGGCGCGAGCAGGCGCTGCAGGCGACCCAGGCGGCCGTGGCGGCGAAGGAGCGACTGGCCAAGATCAACCACACCGTCACCTGGGAGGAGAAGGAGTCGGACAGCACCCGGGCGGAGATAAACGGGATCGAGCGCAAGATGTACGGGGGCCTTGTCTCCAGTTCGAAGGAACTCGACCAGATGGGTAAGCGCGTCGAGCAGCTCCGCGTGGAATTGGGCCTGCACGAGGAGGCCGGGATAGCGGCCATCGTCGAGGCCGAGGAGGCCACGCTCCACCTGGACCAGGCGGTGAAGGCTCAGGACACGGCCCTTGACCGGCTCGACGACGCCGAGACGAAACAGAACGCGGCCGGGGCGGCTTTCGAGGCGGAGGTGCGGGCCTTGGAGCCGCAGCGCGCCGCCAGGGCGGCCCAGGTTCCCGGGGCCGCTCGGAGCCGGTATGAACGCGTCCGGGCCAGCTGCGGCGGGGTAGGGGTCGGGGCCCTCGGCCGCGACGGCCGTTGCGGCGCCTGCCTGGTAGGTGTTCCCGTCCTGCTCGCGGAGAAGGTCCGCGCCGGACGGCTCGAAGTCTGCGACAGTTGCGGGCGGCTGCTTGTCCGCTCGTTTGAGGAGGAACGCCAGTGAACACGACTCTTGTCTGCCGCTCCGACGGCGCCAGCCGGGGGAACCCTGGGCCGGCCGGGGCGGGTATCGTCGTTTCTGGTCCCGACGGTCGCGAACGGCGCGCCATTTCCGTCTTCCTGGGTGAGACCACCAACAACGTCGCCGAGTACCGGGCCCTCATCGAGGCCCTCGCGGCGGCGACCGAGGTCTGCGGGGAGGACGGGGTCGACCCGGCCGGCATCTCGGTCGTCATCAAGACCGACAGCCAACTCGCCGCCAGGCAGATAGCGGGCGAGTATCGGACCAAGAACGCGGGACTCATCCGGCTCCTCGCTGCGTTCCGCAAGGCCGCGCAGGCCTTTCACCGCGTCGAGGTCGTCTGCGTCCCGCGCGGGCAGAACTCTGACGCCGACCGGCTGGCCAACGAGGCCATCGACAAGGCCCTCGGCAAGTCTCCGAAACCGGCCGCCGCCGCGAAGCCGGCCGCCGGCGCGAGCCCCTACTCCTGTCTCCACCACCTGGAGTGCTCCCGTTGCGGCGAGATCCTCGACCCGACGGGACTCCACGGTTCCTGTCCGTCCTGCGACGGACCCCTCCTGGCGAGGTACGACCTCTCGGCCCTCAGGTGGCCGCCCGCCGGCGCGACGCGCGTCGGGCTGCAGCCTGAGGACAATTCCATGTGGCGCTACCATCAACTCCTCCCGGTGGTCGCGCCGCACTACGTGGTGAGCCTGGGCGAGGGGCTCTCGCCCCTGCTGCCGCTGTCCGGAGTGGAGGGGCAGCTCGGTCTCGGGCGCATCTTCATCAAGGACGAGGGGCAGAACCCCACCGGGACCTTCAAGGCCCGGGGGGCGTCCGCGGCCGTCTCGCGTCTGGTCGAGCTGGGGGCCGGCGCCTGCGCCGTCCCGACGGCCGGCAACGCCGGCGCGGCCTTCGCCGCCTACGCGGCCAGGGCCGGACTGCGGTACCTGACGGCCATGCCTTCCGACACCCCGGAGAGCGTGAGGCTCGAGTGCGAGAGCTACGGGGGCGAGGTTCGAACCGTGCCCGGGTTGCTGCCGGATGCCGCTCGCTACGTGAAGGACCGGGCCAAGACCGAACCGTGGTTCGTGGCCTCGACCTTCGACGAACCCTATCGAGTGGAGGGCAAGAAGACTCTGGCCTTCGAACTCTTCGAAGCCTTTGGTTCGCGCTGGCCCGACGCCATCGTCTTCCCGGTGGGTGGTGGCGTGGCTCTTGTCGCGGCGTGGAAAGCGGCTCTGGAACTGGCCGAGGCCGGGGCGGCCAGCGGGGTCGGGCTCTTCGCGGCCCGGCTACCCCGCCTCTTCGCCGTCCAGGCGACCGGGTGCAGCCCGGTGGTCCGGGCCTTCGCCGAGGGGCTGGAGGAGACCAGCCCGTTCCCGAACGCCCAGACCCTGGCCTGGGGGCTCCGGGTGCCCGGGCCGAAAGCCGGGTTCCTCTGCCTCAAGGCCTTGCGCGAGACCGGCGGCGGGGCCGTGGCCGTCGACGACGAGTCCATCCGGGCCGTCGCCGAGCGGTTGTGCCGTCACGAGGGGCTCAACGTCGCTCCGGAGGGCGCGGCGGCCGTGGCCGCCCTGCCCCTCATCGCGCGGAGCGGCGGCTTCGACGGCTGCCGCGAGGTCGTGGTCGTCAACACGGGTTCCGGGCTCAAATACGCGCCGGTGCCTGGGCGCTAGC
>CALMHV010000355.1 GCA_937863905.1 uncultured Bacillota bacterium | reverse complement strand
GACGAGATCGATGTGGTCCTCGACGTCGAAGCCCACGTCCTTGCGCATCCGCTGGATGCGGTTGGTCATCTCGCGGGCCAGTCCCTCGGCCAGGAGTTCGGCGGATATCTCGGTGGCCAGGGCCACGTAGCGGCCCTCCTCGCCTTCAACCGACCAGCCGGGCTTGCCGTCGGTGCGAACCTCCACGTCTTCCGGGGCCAGCACCACCGGCGCTTCCTGGTCTTCGACCTTCACCTCGAGGCTCTCGCCGGCCCCCAGCCGGCGGGCGGCCTGGGCCGAACCTTCCGGGCCGAGACGGCCCAGGGCCTTGGCGACCTGCGGCGCCAGCGGGCCCAGACGCGGGCCCAGGACGGCAAAGCGCGGTTTGATGGTGTAGACGGCGTACGGGCTAAGATCGTCTTCGCTACAGACCTCCCTGACGTTGACCTCGTCGGCCAGGAGGTCGACCAGGCCGCGCATGGTGGCGGCGTCGGCCACCGGCCCGACCAGCACGGCCTGCTTGAGCGGCTGACGAGTGCGGATGCCGGCCCGGTTCCGGGCGGCCCTGGCCAGGACCACGTACTTGCGGACCACCTCCATGCCGCGCAGGAGGTCCTCATCGATGAGAGCCGTGTCCACCTCGGGGTAGAGGCAGTGGTGCACACTCTCCGGAACGCTGCCGCCGGCGGCGACCGAAGGGCCGCCCGCCTCTCCGCCCGCCCCCGCCCGGGCGAGGTTCTGGTAGATCTCCTCGGTCGTGAAGGGCACGAACGGGGCCAGCAGACGGGCCACCGTCAGGAGGACCTCGTAGAGAGTGTGGTAGGCCGCGACCTTGTCCTTGTCGGTGCCGGCGCGCCAGTAGCGGCGGCGACCGCGCCGGACATACCAGTTCGATAGGTCGTCGACGAAGGCCTCGATGGCCCGGGTGGACGGCAGGACCTCGTAGTGGTCAAGATTGTCGCGGACCTCGCCCACGACCTGATTGAGGCGGGCGAGAATCCAGCGGTCAAGGACGGCCCGCTTGGCGACCGGCGGGACCACGACCTCCTTGCCGCCGAGCCGCGCCCGGACGGCTGGCGGGGTCGCCGCCGTGGCGCCGGCCGAGCCCGCGCCCGCCTCCCCCGTGCCCAATACCGCCGCCGCGTCCGGCTCGAAGCGGTCGAGGTTGGCGTAGAGCACGAAGAAGGAGTAGACGTTCCAGAGAGTGTCCTGCATCCGGCTCTGGAACTCGCTGATGACCCTGGAACTGAACCGCTTCTGGAACCAGGGGTGACTCACGGCGTAAAGGAACCAGCGGAGGGCGTCCGCCCCCTGGACGTTGAGGACCTCCCAAGGGTCGAGCACGTTCCCGATGTGCTTGGACATCTTCCGCCCCTGCTCATCCACGCCGAACTCGGTGACCACGACGTTCCGGAAGGCCGGTTTACCGAAGACGGTCACCGAGATGGCCAGAAGGCTGTAAAACCAGCCCCGCGTCTGGTCGATGGCCTCGCAGATGAAGTCGGCCGGGAAATGGCGCTCGAACTCCGCCTGGTTCTCGAACGGGAAGTGCCACTGGGCAAAAGGCATCGAGCCGGCGTCGAACCAGGCGTCGATGAGTTCCGGGACGCGCCGCATCTCCCCGCCGCACTCGGGGCAGGTGAGGATGACCCGGTCGATGTAGGGTTTGTGCGGGTCAAAGGGTTCGGGCAGCGTCTCCGGCTTGGCCAGCCGGCGCAGTTCCTCGACGGAACCCACGCAGACGCGGTGGCCGGCGCCAGTCCCATCCCGGCCGGTGGCGACACCTGCGCCGGCGCCGTCAGCCCCGCCGCCCGCGCACTCCCAGATGGGCAGCGGCGTGCCCCAGTACCGGTTGCGGCTGAGGTTCCAGTCCACCAGGTTCTCCAACCAGTCGCCGAACCGGCCCTCCTTGAGGTGTCCGGGGTACCAGGCGATCTCGTCGCGGTTTAGGCGGATGAGCTCGTCCTTGACCGCGGTCATCTTGATGAACCAGCCCGTGTCGGCGTAGTAGAGCAGCGGCGTGTGGCAACGCCAGCAGAACGGGTAGGTGTGCGTGTAGCGCTCGGAGCGGAAGAGGCGGCCGCTCTCCTCCAGGGCCCGCGTGATGTCGGGATCGGCCTCCTTGACGAACCGGCCCTGCCAGGGGGCGACCTCGGCCGTGAACCGGCCCATGGCGTCGACCGGCCGGAGGACGGGGAGCCCGTGCTCCCGGGCGGCGGCCAGGTCGTCCTCGCCGAAGGCCGGGGCCATGTGCACGAGACCCGTGCCGTCCTCGAGGGTCACGAAGCCGCCCGGCACGACGGTGAAGACCTTGCCGGGTCCGCCCGTGGTGGCCGGCTGGCCGCGCTCGCTCTCGAAGAACGGGAACGGCGGCTGGTAGCTATGGCCGACCAGGTCGCGCCCTTTGATCGTCTGGAGGGCCTGGTAGCCGTCAGGAAAGACCTTGGGGGCGAGGGCCGCCGCGACGACGAGGACCTCCGCCTCCCCGCCCGCCGGGACCACGACCGCGTAGTCCACGTCGGGGTGGACGGCCACGGCCGTGTTGGAGGGCAGCGTCCAGGGCGTGGTCGTCCAGACCAGCAGCGAGACCGGCAGCTTCCGGGCGGCGGCGTCCAGACCGGGCAGGGTCTCCTCGGCCTGGCCCAGGAGGGGGAAGCGCACGAAGAGCGATGGGTCTTCGACCTCCTCGTAGCCCTGGGCCACCTCGTGGCTGGAGAGCGACGTGCCGCACCGGGCGCAGTAGGGGACCACCCGGTAGCCCTGGTAGAGCCAGCCCTTGTCCCAAATCTGCTTCAAGGCCCACCACACCGACTCGATGTAGCTGGTGTGGTAGGTGGCGTAGGCGTGTTCGAGGTCGAGCCAAAAGCCGATACGCTCGGTGAGTCTCGCCCATTCCTTCTCATAGCGCCAGACCGACTGCTTGCACTCCTGGACGAACTTCTCGACCCCGAACCTCTCGATGTCCGGTTTGGAGGAGATGCCGAGCCTCTTCTCCACCTCGAGTTCGACCGGAAGCCCGTGCGTGTCCCAGCCCGCTTTCCGCGGAACGTAGTAGCCAAGCATGGTCTTGTAGCGCGGGAAGAGGTCCTTGATGCTTCGTGGCAGGACGTGCCCGATGTGGGGCATGCCGTTGGCCGTGGGCGGCCCCTCGTAGAAGGTGTAGACCGGGCCGCCCGCCCGCAATTCTCTCACCTTCCCGAAGGCGTCCGTGCGGCGCCAGAGTTCGATGACGCCCTCTTCCATCTTGGG
>CALMHV010000354.1 GCA_937863905.1 uncultured Bacillota bacterium | reverse complement strand
GGAGCCGCGTCGGCCCGCTGCGGTGGCTGCTCCCCGGGGCGGCGGTGGCGGTGCTGGGCATCGCCATCGGACGCGGGTCCGTGGCGCTCTACGGGGCGCTCATCCTCTACGGCCTTCTGGGCAAGTCCACGACCGACCCCCTTCTCGTGGCCGAGGTCGCCGAGCACGCCCCGGCCGAGAGGTCGGCCACGGCCCTGGCCGTCCTCAACTTCGCCGGGATGGTCGCCTCGGTCCTGGCCCCCTACGTCACCGGGCTTCTCATCCAGGCCTTCGGCGACATGCGCCCAGCCTTCTACCTGGCGGCCGCCATCTTGCTCGTGGGGTTTGCCGTGTCGCTGCGGTCGGCCGGGAGACCAGGGACGCCGGGGTTCGGGCGCGAACTCTAGGCCCAGGAGGCCATCCCAGTGCAGCCCATCGAAACCGAGCGCCTCGTCATCCGCACCCTTGGCCTGGACGACTGGCCCGAGGTCTTCGCCTACGCCGCCGACCCCGAGGTCATGAAGTTCATCCCGGAGAAGCCGTACACGCCCGAGGCGACGATGGCCTTCGCCGCCGACAATCCGGTCGTGGACGGGCTGCCGTCGAAGTTCGCCGTCACGCTGAAGCCCGACGGTCGCCTCATCGGGACACTCACGCTCCATCTCATCAACTCCCGCTTCCGGTGCCGCGAGATAGGGTGGGTCTTCCACCCGGCCTACCACGGCCAGGGGTACGCCGGCGAGGCCGCCCTGGCCCTCCTCCGCCACGCCTTCGCCGAGGGCAACATCCGCCGGGTCGTCGCTACCTGCGACCCGCGCAACACCGCCTCCTGGCGCATCATGGAGGGGCTCGGCTTCCGCCGCGAGGGCCACTTCCTCCGGGACGTGAGGCTGGCCGACGGCGGCTGGCACGACGAGTACTTCTACGCCATCCTCGACGAGGAGTGGGCGGCGAGGGTGGGAGGCGGGAAGTGAGAGTCGTCAAGCTGGTGGCCTTCGCCGGCGGCGTCGGGGAAGAGATGGGACGGCTGGTGGAGATGCGGGCGGAGGCTGAGAGCCGGGCCCAGCCCTGGGCGCACGGCCATGTGGAGGCTGTCGGCCAGCTCCTTGAGCGCATCCGGCACCGCGTGCGCCTGGTCGAGGACATCCTCGGGGGCGACGGCGTCCCTGCCGGCGCCCAAGCTCCCGCCGGGCCGGCCACCCTGCCGGCGCCCTCGCGCCGGGCCTACCAGTGGCTCAAGTTCCTGAGCGAAGAGGGTCGTCTCGGGGAGCACCTGGACGCCTTGGGCCTGGTCGTAGGCTTCCTCAGCCTCGCCGTCATCAGGGCCGGGCCACCCGTCCGCGTGGACCTCTACCACACCAAGGCCCTCTACCGTATCCGCTCCGGTCGGGATGGCCTGCGCCTAACCATCAGCGAGGGTTTCCTCACCGCTCCCGTCGACGTCCTGGAGGGCTTGGTCCGCCTGGCCTTGGGGCATG
>CALMHV010000353.1 GCA_937863905.1 uncultured Bacillota bacterium | reverse complement strand
GCCTGCAGCGACTGCTCGACGGGGGTGAGATACCCGCGGCGAAGCTCGTCCTCGGGCTCCCCTTCTACACTCGCCTCTGGACCGAGGAGCGTGGCCACCGTCCCAAGCAGACCGTCTATTCCATGCGCGGCGTGCACCAACTGCTCGAGGAGAAGAACCTGACGCCCGTGTACGACCCCGAGACCGGCCAGAACTACGTCGAGTTCACCGAGAACGGGCTGCGCCAGCGCCTCTGGATCGAGGACGAGGTCTCCATGGCCCAACGGGTCCGCCTCGTGGCCAAGTACGGCTTCGCCGGCGTGGCCGCCTGGCGTCGCGGGTTCGAGGACCCGGAGACCTGGACGGTGATCGAGCGCGAACTCGGCCCGGCCGAACCGAGCCAGTAGCCGGCGCCCCCTGCCCCCGTTGGCCCCCGGACATGGCGCGGCCTACCGCCGCCGCTGCACCACCAGGTGAATGGCCTGCCCCGAGATGCCGTGGGCGGCCTCCATGACGACCTCGGACAGGGTCGGGTGGCCGAAGACGATGCGGGCCAGGTCCTCCCCCTTCAGCTTGGCCTGGAGGGCGATGGCCCCTTCGTGGATGAGGTCGCTGGCGTGCGGGCCCAGGACGTGCATGCCCAGGACCTCCCCGGTGGCCTTGTCGGCCACGAACTTCACCAGACCCTCGGTCTCGCCCAGAGCGATGGCCTTGCCGTTGGCCGAGAACGGGAACTTCGAGACCACTATCTCCCGTCCGGTCTGAGCCGCCTGTTCCCGCGCGTCCTTCTCCTCCAGGCCCACGCTCGCGCACTCGGGGCTCGAGAACACCACGCCCGGGACGACCCGGTAGTCCATGTCGCGCTTGGGCTCGGCGAACATGTCCTCCGCCGCCACCAGCCCCTCGGCCGAAGCCACCGAGGCCAGGTACGTCCGGCCGACCACATCGCCGACGGCATACACGTTCGGGGTTGAGGTCTTCATCCGAGCGTCGACCTTGATGCCCTTCTTGTCGTGCTCCACGCCCATCGCCCCGAGGTCGAGGCCGCCGAAATCCGGCCGGCGGCCCATGGCCACCATGACCGTGTCGGCCTCAAAGCGGACCTCGCCGCCGTCGGCCGTGTCGCAGATGACGACCTTGCCGGCCGAACTCTTCTCGATACGCTTGATGAAGACCCCGACGTTGACCTCCATGCCCCGCTTCTTGAGGCTCATGGCCAGCCGCTTGGCAATCTCCTCGTCGACGGCCGGCAGGAGGTTCGGCGTGCGCTTGATCATCCGTATCTTCGAGCCGAAGGCATGGTAGATGCAGGCGAACTCGACCCCGAGGACGCCACCGCCGACGAGGAGCAGGGACGGCGGGACCGCTTCGAGCTCGAGAGCCTCGTCCGACCCGATGGTCAGAGCGAGATCCTCCTGGGGGACCGGGGGCTGCAGGGGCTGGGAACCCGTGGCCAGGAGGACGTACCTGGTCTCCAGGGTCTCGGTCCGGCCGTCCGGGCCGGTCACGGCGACCTGGCCCGGACCGGGAACGGCGGCCGTCCCCCGGTAGACGGCGACTTCGGCCCCGCCCAGCAGACGCTCGACGCCGCCGACGAGTTGCGCTACCACCTGGCGCTTGCGGGCCATCACGGCCGCCATATCCAACGACACGGCCGACTTGCCGCCGGCGATGCGGGTGCCGAAGGTCTCCGCCTCCTGGGTCGTCGTGAAGACCTCCGCCGAACGGACGAGGGCCTTGGTCGGGATGCAGCCGCGGTTCAGACAGCAGCCGCCGAGCTTGTCCCGCTCGATGACGGCCACCTTCGCCCCCAGCTGGGCCGCCCGCAGGGCGGCGACATACCCTCCCGGACCGGCTCCGATAACCACAAGGTCAAACATCAGTCGTCCTCCTTCTCGCTGTCCGGCCGGCTCTCCGGCCGCTTCAGGTTCCAGGCCTCGAGCCCGTACTTCTCCCGCACCAGTCTTTCCGCCAGAGCCGTCTCTTCCGGCCTGAGGTAGCCCGGTTCGAAGACAATGCCCAGAGCGGAGGCCAGACCCTCAGCCACCGCCCGGCAGACTTCCTCGTAGCTTGGAGCACCGCTTCCGCGGGCGACCGCTCCCCCGCCGGAGGCCGCTCCCTCGCCGGAGGTTGCTCCCTCGCCGGAGCCCGAACCCTCCCCCAACACATCCTTGAGCCCGGTCGCTTTGGCCCTGATGCGGGCCGCCGCCGCAGGCGGAAAGCCGAGGACCCGGGCCAGACGGTCGGCATCGAGGACTAGGGGGATAGACCCGTGCTGCAAGATGACGCCCTTCCGGCGGACCTGCGCGCTCCCGACCACCTTGCGACCGCCGACGATGATCTCGTAGGACGACGGCACCTCAAAGCACGCGCCCAGGGCCGGCCCGCTTCCTTCCGGGGTCGCCCTC
>CALMHV010000352.1 GCA_937863905.1 uncultured Bacillota bacterium | reverse complement strand
GTCGGCCCAGGCGATGCGGCGCGGGTCGGCTTCAAGCCCGAGCTGGCCCCAGATGCGGACCGCCGTTTCCGGCAGGAAGGGGACCAGGAGCGCCGCCGTGGCCCTTAGCGTCTCGAGAAGATTGTAGAGGACGGTATCGAGCCGCGCCCGGGAGGCCGGATCCTTGGCCAGGTTCCACGGCGCGTTGTCCTCGATGTACCTGTTGCCGAGCCCGGGCAGGCGCCAGATGGTCTCCAGGGCCACCGGGATCTGCAGTTCGTCCATGGCCTTCTCCACGGCCGGGACGACCTCGCCCAGGAGTCTCTCCATGGCCCGATCGGCGGCGTCCGGCCTCGGCTCAGGCACGACGCCGCCGCAGTACTTCTCGACCATGGTCAGCGTGCGATTCAGGAGGTTCCCCAGGTCGTTGGCCAGGTCCACGTTCGTGCGGTCGATGAGCGCGGCCTCGGAGTACCGGCCGTCGGCTCCGAAGGGCAGGTCTCGGAGCAGGAAATAGCGGACGGCGTCGACTCCGTACTTGTCCGCCAGCACCATCGGGTCGACGACGTTCCCCTTGGACTTGGACATCTTGCCGCCGTCGGTGCCGGTGAGCCAGCCGTGGCCGAACACCCGCTCGGGAAGGGGGAGGTCCAGGGCCATCAGCATGATGGGCCAGATGATGGCGTGGAAGCGCATGATCTCCTTGCCGACGATGTGGACGTCCGCCGGCCAGAAGGTGCGGAAGCGCTCGTCCCCGCCCGGCTCATCCGACAGGTAGCCCAGAGCGGAGATGTAGTTGCTGAGGGCATCCACCCAGACATAGACCACGTGCTTTCCGTCCCAAGGCACCGGGATACCCCAGCGGAAGGTGGTCCGGGTGACGCAGACATCCTCGAGCCCCTGCCTGACAAAGCTGACCATCTCGTTCCGCCGGCTAGCGGGCTGGATGAAGTCCGGGTAGTTTGCGATGTGCTCCAGGAGCCGGTCGGCGTACTTGGAGAGCCGGAGGAAGTAGCTCTCCTCCTTGAGGAGTTGCACCTCCCGGCGGCACTCGGGGTTGGGGCATTTCCCGGCGAGCAGCTGTCGCTCCAGCCAGAAGGTTTCGCAGGGAGTGCAATACCACCCCTCGTACTCCGACTTGTAGACATCCCCCTGGCTGAGGAAGCGCTCAAAGATCCTCTGCACGACCCGCGTGTGGCGCGGCTCGGTGGTCCGCAGGAAGTCGTCGTACGAGATATTGAGCCGTTCCCAGAGCTGGACAATCTGGGCCGCGACCTCATCCACGTACGTCTGCGGGTCCTTCCCGGCGGCTTGGGCCTTGCGCTCGACCTTCTGCCCGTGTTCGTCGGTGCCGGTGAGGAAGAAGGTTCTTCGCCCGCGCAGACGATTGAAGCGAGCGAGGGCATCCGCCGCCACCGTGCTGTAGGCGTGCCCGATGTGGAGGTCGCC
>CALMHV010000351.1 GCA_937863905.1 uncultured Bacillota bacterium | reverse complement strand
TGGTTGAGCACGAGGAGGTCGCCCGGGGCGAGGTACTCGGGCAGGTCCCGAAAGGCCCGGTGCTCCATCGGCGCGGTCCGGCCCATCGGCGCGGTCCGGCCCATCGGCGCGGTCCGGCCCGCCGCGCCGGCCGGGCCTGCCGCCGGAAGCACCAGCAAGCGCGAGGCGTCCCTGGGTGTGACGGGCTCCTGGGCGATGAGTTCGGGCGGGAGACGGTAGTCGAAGAGATCGGTCCTCAATCATTCACCCCACGTCAGGGCATGGTTCCCACGGTGACTCCGGTGTAGTAGTAGGTGAGGATATCGCGATAGGTCTTGCCCTCCAGGGCCAGCCCCCGGGCGCCCCACTGCGAGAGACCCACGCCATGCCCCCAGCCGTGGCCGTCGAAGACGAAGGTCGCCGGGACGAGAGCGGGCGCCACCGCCCAGGAATCGGCCAGCGTGGCGGTGACGAGCTGGGTCGCACCCAGAACGGAGACCGGCGCGGCCGAGGAGGTCGCCCGGCCGTCCGCGCCGACGACCGACACCGCGCCAAGGCCGAGCCGGCGCGGGACGCTCTCCACCTTCGGCTGCTCACCCCGGACCTCAAAGCGAGTGCTCCGCAGCCCCAGGATGGCGCGAAGCTTCTCCGACCTCAGGCGAGCCTGTCCGGTGCGCCCGTCCACGAGTTGCTCCAGATACCGCCCGCCGGGCCCCTGGGGGGGGACCCCTTCCAGGCCGAGGACCTCTCCCACGCCGTACCCGGCGGCCTCCAGCTTCGCCGTCAGCTCGGCCTGGGTCAGAGAGAGCGACCAGGTGTGATGGGGAGAGGCCTGGTCCACGTCGGGGACGCCCTTCAGATAGGAGCAAGGGAAACCCCAAACGAACTCGACGCTCTCGGTGAACCCGCCCGAGGTCGAGTGGAAGAAGGCGCCGATGTAGCGCCCCTCGTAGGTGATGACCTCCCCGGCCGTGCTGCGGACCGCCAGGGTCGTGGTCTCCCGCTCGGCTTCCAGCCCTCCATAGACCTGGCAGGCCGTTGTCGGGACCAGGTCGTAGCCCAACGCGGCGTAGCTCCCGCCGGCCCTCACGTAGAGGGCGTAGGTCCTGGCCGCCACGGCTTGGGCCCTGAGGGCCTCAAGCGGAAAGTCGGCCGGCATCTCCCGGGGGACGACGCCAAGGAGGTAGTCTTCGAGGGGAAGGCTGTTGACCACGGTGAGCAATCCGTCGCGGACGAGAACCTGTATCTCGCCCCGGTAGGGGTGGCCGGCGACGACCACGGACCCGGATGGCGAGGAGGGTTCCGGCCTGATGGTGAGCGGTCCGGGGAAGCTTCCGACGCCAGGCACGGCAATCTGGCCGTCCGGGCCGGCCGTAAGGGTGAGTTCAGCCTCCAGCCAGCCGAGGACGTTACCTGAGGCGTCGCCGACGAGAACTCTTCCCAGGCCGCCGAGCCGGACCTCGGCCTGGCCGGTGACGAGGCCAACCCGGACGAGGTCACCCGCCGCAGCCGCCACGGACTGGCCGAGCGGGAAAAGGCCGGCCACGGTTGCGCCGGCCGCCAAGACTAGGACAAGGAGAGTTCGAGCCAAGGTCGCTTTCCAAGAACGACCGGCCAGCAGCAACAGCTGCGACCTCCTTACGGCACGGCGCCGGATTCGCCGACGCCCTTCGGACTCCTTCGACTAGTGGCCGCCCCCGGAGTCGTGGTCGCTGCCTTCCCCGTCCTCCCCTCCGTCGCCGGAGTCTTCGGACCCGTCGGAATCGCCCTGGTCGTCCAGGCCCGCCCCGCCGTCATCGCCGGCATCATGTTGGGAGTCGCTCTGGTCGCTGCTGTCGCCGTTCCCTGGCTGTCCGCCGTGGCCGCGCCCGCCGGTGCCGCCCTGGCCGGTGCCGCCCTGGCCGGTGCCGCCCTGGCCGGTGCCGCCCTGGCCGGTGCCGCCGGGCTGCCCGGTAGGACCGTTTCCGGT
>CALMHV010000350.1 GCA_937863905.1 uncultured Bacillota bacterium | reverse complement strand
CTGACTGCACCCCAGCTTCTTGGCCTTGCCGAGGAGGGCCTCGGCGTCCCAGGCCCCCTTGCCCCTGGACGTGTCGCTACTCACCGGGCCTTCCCTCCCAGGATGACCTTCTGGATGCGGATGTGCGGGCTCCCCATACTCGTCGGAAGGGGCGCCTGGGCGCCCTTACCGCAGCCCCCCGCCCCCTCCGGCACGGTAAAGTCTCTACCGATCATGTCGATGTTCTTGAGGGTGGCAAAGACGTTCCCCGTCAGGGTCACGTTTCGCACGACCTCGGCCGGCTTACCGTCCCGGATCATCACCGCGTCGCCCGCGGTGAAGGTGAACATCTCACCGGAGGTCTCGCCGCCGTAGCTCTCTCGGACGTACACGCCCCGTTTGATGCCCTTGAGCATGTCCTCGAAAGAGGCGTCACCCCCCTCGATGCACGTTGAGCGCATGCGGCAGATGGGCGGGAAGCGGTAGTCCAAAGCCCGAGCGTTGCCGGTCGGCCGCTCCCCCATCTTCCCCGCGGTCTCCCGGGTGTGGAGCCGCCCGACCAGCTTGCCCTCTCGGATGAGATAGGTCTTCTCGGTGGGGACGCCCTCGTCGTCGTACTTGATGTACCCGCGGGCGCCCGGGGTGAGGCCGGAGTCGTAGATGTTGAGGTGCTGGCCCCCGAACTCCCGGCCGAAGGCCATCACTTTCTGGAGATTGGGGTTCTCGTAGACGTTGTCGCCCTCGCTGAGGTGGCCGAAGGCCTCGTGGACGAAAACCCCGGCCAGTCTGGGATCGACGATGACCGTGTACTCGCCGGCTTCCACGACCGGCGCGTCAAGCAGCGCTGCCGCCCGGCGGCAAGTGTCTTCAATCTGTGTTTCGAGACCCCGGGCCACGTCGAACGAGGTGGAAGAACCGAAGCCCAGGGCCATCATCTCCGTTTGCCCGTCCCGGACGGCGATGGCCCGCACCGCGCCTCCGAGGTCCAGCTTCTCCTGCTGGATGGAGGTTCCGTCGGAGTTGGCGAAGCGAAGCTTGCGGAACCGATCGTAGTAAACAACGGACGAGGTGGCGATGGGCGGCCCGAAGGCCAGGACCTGCCGATTGTACCCTTCCAGGAGGTCCTTCTTCCTGGCCAGGGGTACGGCCCGCGGGTCCTCCCCGAAGGGCACGGTGACCTTGTCGTGGACGACGGGAACGGCGGCCAGAGAACTCTTCCCGCCCTTCCGCTCTCCGACGGCCCTCGCCTGCCTGATGGCCAGATCGACCTTCCCCTCCAGATCTTCCAAACGGTTGAAACTCACGAAACCCCAGCCGCCGCGGACCAAGGCCCTCACGTTACCCCCGTAGGCGAGCGACTCGCCCAGTTCGTCGAGGACCGGACCCCGAAAGGAAATCAGGGTCGTCATGGTCTCTTCCAGGTTGATCTCCACGTAGTCGGCCGGCTGGTCCTGGACCAGTCGCCTAAGGTCGCTCTCCAAACCCACGCCTCCTTCGGGCGGTCCTCTTGGGCCAGACCGCCCAACCCGAAACTCCTGTTCGTCGGCGGCCCAGGCCCTCCTGCGGCGCCTGGGCCCCGGAACTCGACTCCCGAAACCGAA
>CALMHV010000349.1 GCA_937863905.1 uncultured Bacillota bacterium | reverse complement strand
TCGATGGTGGAGGTCTCCTTGGCGATGAGGGGAGCGAACCCGCCCGTGGCCACAACCTTGGCCCGGCCGCCCAATTCCTCCTTCATCCGGCGGACAAGCTCGTCCACCTGACCGGCAAAGCCAAAGATGATACCCGACTGCATGCTGGACACGGTGGTTCGCCCGATGACCGACTTCGGGCGAACCAAATCGATGCGCGACAGTTTCGCGGCGTGCTCGAAGAGGGCCTCGGTGGAAATGCCGAGGCCGGGGGCGATGGCCCCGCCAAGATAGGCCCCGTCGGCGGAGATGGCGTCGAAGGTGGTCGCCGTCCCGAAGTCCACAACGATGAGCGGGCCGCCGTACTTGGCGTACCCGGCCACGGAGTTGACGATTCGGTCGGCCCCGACCTCCTTGGGGTCTTCGTACAGGATGTTCATGCCGGTCTTGATGCCGGGGCCCACCGTGAGCGGCCGCAGCCCCAGGTACTTCTCAACCATCCCCTCCAGGGCCGGGGTGAGCGGCGGGACCACCGACGAAATGATGACCGCGCGCACGTCCTTGAGGGACAGTCCCTCGTAGGCGAACAGACCATTGAAGAACAGGCCGAACTCGTCGGCCGTGCGATGCGGGTCGGTACTGAGGCGCCAGTGAAAGAGAAGACTGTCGTCTCCCTCCCGGTAGCCTCCGGCGACGATGTTGGTGTTCCCGATGTCGATGACCAGAAGCACGGAGCCCAATCCCCCTACCTGCGGTCCAGGGACGCCCGTATCCCCCGGTAGACCAGGGCGACCAGGAGGACCGCCAGAATCATCTCAGGCAGGCCGTTGGTCAACCCGACGAAGAAGGCCATGCCCGGCGTGAAGGTCTTGTAGCGGACGACGATGAGCGTCAGGACCAGGACCGTGTTGGTCAGGGTGCCGACGATGGCGCCCATGGCCGGAGGCGCGTTCCTGCCCCGGAGGAGGACCCAGGCCGACCCAGCCACGGCCAGCCCGAGGACGGCCGTCACGGCTATCCACGCCGGGACCTGCGCGGTGAGGGGATGGAACAAGCGGCCGAAAAACCCTGGCACGTAGTCGCTCGCCGCCCAGCGGGTGTTGAGGAAGGCGCCTGTCTCGTAAACCGTGCGGGCCACGGCCAGACCCAGGACCCCGGCGACGATGACCCGGGCCTGCGGCTGCTTCACGCCGCGGTAGGCGTAGTAGGCGAAGACGCCGATGAGGATGCGCGGCCCGAAAGCGATGAGCGGGTCTTTGAAGAACGGCAAAGTCGCGTTCAGAAAACTGAACAAGCCGAAAATGGCCCCGACGAAGGCGCCGACGACCGGACCCTCGAGAATACCCGCCAGGATGACCGGGATGTGCAGAAGGGTCGCGTGGCCGGCCGGCGAGAACGGGATGGGAATGAAGCCTATGGTGGGGATGGCCCCCATGGCGGCCGTCAGGCCACCCAGAAGGCCCGAGATGACAATCTGCCTTGTCGTCAGGCGGAACGGCCGCTTGGGCCGGTTCGGCGAAACGGGCTGGGACATGGTTGGCAGCCTCCGTTCCGGCTCGCGAGGATGCCGGACAGATTTGAGTGACGGGCGGCCCGACCACCCTTCCCTCCTGTCCAGGCATCGCCCCCGGGCTCAGGGAACGGCGCCGTTCTGGACCCAGGGTCTCGTGCCGAACAGTGCGGCTACGGGCCCGGGGCCGATTCCGAACATTCGACCTAGGCTGCGGCAACGCCTTTCCTTCGGGCAGAGTTCAGACAACTAGGTCTGGACGGCTCCGCGAAAAGCAGCACGGGCCCGCCCCGAAGGGCGGGCCCGCACAGAGCGTTGGCGGAGCCGAGTCTACTCTTTCCAGTAGCCGGCAGCGTCGAGCAGAGCGGTCAGCTTCTGGGGCAGCTCGGGGCGCCACCGGTAGATCAGACGCCGGGCCCGGAAGGCCCCGTCGCCGGAGAACTCACGACCCACGGCGGCACGGACGAGGGGTTCGGCGGCCCGATTGCCCCAACGGGCGAGCCTATCCTCAGTCAGTTCCCGCGCCTGCGCGTCTGGATGGCCCAGCTGCTGCACGACCATGGGGAGCAGTTTCTCGTCTTCGGTCTTGAGCAGGGTGGTCAGATACTCCCGAGCGATGTCGCCGAAGCGACTACGAGCCCTGGCCACGTAGAGCTTCTTGGCCCCCTCGTCCCCGGTGCCGGCACGCGCCAGAAGACGGGTCGCGAAGGCGGCTGCCGACGCTTGGAAGTAGAAGGCGGCGATCACGCCGAGAACGATGCTTCCCGCGGCCAACGTGAGCCAGTGTTCCGGCCGGACGAAGAGGATGGTCGCCAGCCAGACGATCAGCAGGGTCAGGTAGAGCCGATGCGGACGGTTCAACATAGCTACTACCCCTCCTTTCTCAGACGATGTTCTGGTCATCGACGAGGCGTCCTGGGACCGGGCTCAGGGCGGGCGCCATTCCCGGGTGCCCCTCGCCCCTCGTCTCGGCCCGTAATACGACACGCCTAGGGAGTTTGTTTCCC
>CALMHV010000348.1 GCA_937863905.1 uncultured Bacillota bacterium | reverse complement strand
GGCCTGGCGGACATCACCAGCATCGACCGACGCGACCTCGCCTTCACCTTCCTCCCCGGCATGAGGCTCCCCGGGTTCGCCCTCGGGGAGATGGAGTACGGGAAGATCGGCAGTGTGGTGATGTGCTCCACGCGCGCCCTCAAGGGCGTCACCATCGTGGGAACGCGCCTCAAGAAGTACGGGCTCACTCCGGCCGACGAGGAAGGCTTCCTGGCGGACCTCAAGAGCCGGCTAGGTAGTCCTCGATCTGCCGCGTGTGGTACCGCTCGTGCCAGACGAGGCGGCGCAGGACCTTACGGGCCGTCCAGGTCTCGGCGTGGGGGTCGCGCTCGACTATCCTCCGCCGGTCCGCGGGAGTGAGGCGCCCCAGGCGCTCCAAGGCGAGGACCCTCGTGCGGCAGGCGCGTTCGACGGGTCCGAGGCCGAGGTCGCGCCCGGCATACCGGGGCCACAGGTCCCGCCCGGCCTCGGCCTGATCCTCAAGACGGACCAGGTAGAAGGCGTCCGCGTCGGAGATATGCCCAAGGACTTCCCCTAGCGTGCGCTTGCCCTCGGCCGCCCGCCAGTCTAGGTAGCGTGAGGGAAGGCGTCCGATGAGCTCGAGGAGAGCGGCGCGGGAAGCGTCGAGGTACCGCAGCGCAAAGCCAAGGTACGGGTCGTCGAGTGGCTCTAGGTCGGGCTCGAACGTGGCCTCCGTGTCGCCCGCGGCGGCCGGGACATCGAGCGTGACCTCTCCCGCCACGACCGCTGGCCCGGACAGCTCACCGACTCCGGCCCGGCGAGCCCAGTCCAGTTCAGCCAACAACGCCCCGGGCGCAAGGGCCAGGGCTACCTCGCGCGAGACCGCCTTGAAGCCCACTCCCGGCAGATCCGGCGAATGGACAAGGCACCAACCGTCCGCGGCGCCGATTTCGAGATAGAGGCGGTGCACGGCCGGGCTCGGTCTGGATTCAGCGTTCAGGCGAGTCACCTCCCGAGTCTGCCGCCGCAATCCGATGCCCACTTGAGGCGGCGGCCTCATCACACCGAGCCAGGAACTCGCCCAGGCGCAGGCGTCCTTCCTCGCTCTCGAAGACGCTGTGGTCGCTGTCCACGGTGACAACCTCCCCGTCCGGCAAACCGGCCCGGTAGAGGTCCACCCACTCGTCCGGGAGGTGCGTTCCCCGACTCGCCCGGAGGACGAGGACGGGGCACGTCAGTTGGCCGAGGTCCGCCCGGAAGTCGATGTCGGCGGCTTCCTCCTGCACGCGCAGGGCGGCGGCCGGGCTGAAGTTGAAGCCCACTCGCCCACCCGGCAGGCGGCGGTAGTAGGTCGCCCGGTACTTCGGACGGTCGAAGACTTCCCTCGTTACCCCGAACTCGCGCTGGTCCCAGGCGAAGGCCTCGTCCCAGTCCGCGAAGCTGGGGGGGACCCGGCGCCAGGCGGCCGACTGTTCGCCTGGGACGCGCCGACAGCGGGCCGGCGAGTCACCAAGAGCGAGGCCTTTGAGACAGCCGCCGGCAGGGTAGCCGCCGAAGACATCCAAGGCGTACCGGACGGCCTGCGGGACGCCCATCGATTGCCCGAGCCCGATATGCCCGCCCCGGTCGGCCGCCAGCCCCGCCACGGCCGCCGCGGCGTGAATGTCCGCCACTAGGTCGCGCAGGGCGTATCCGGACGGCGGTGCCTCGCTCGCCCCGCGCCCGCGCAGGCTCACGGCCAGGCACCGGCGCGGCCTTCCCCCCAGGTCTCCCGAGGCCATGGCCAAGCCAAGCCCCCGGAAGGACTCGGCCGGACCCAGGGCGCCGGGAACGCATAAGACGGGGTGACCCTGTTCCGGAGCGGGAATCGCGGGCGCCCATTCCAGGACCTCAATCCTCACCCCGGACGCCATGGCCCACAGCCGATTGGTCACTAGGCGCACTGGAGGCGAAGCTCAAGTAGGGTAACCCGTTCAGCAAGCTTGTCCACGCTGACCCGTAGTTCGTCTAGCCGCTGGTTCAAGCCCTGAATGCCGTCGCCGAAGACCTTGGCGTCATGAGCGAACTGCTCAAAGAGAATCGCGAGTTTGGTCAGCCACTTGTTCATTTGCTCGTGGTC
>CALMHV010000347.1 GCA_937863905.1 uncultured Bacillota bacterium | reverse complement strand
TGCGGACGCTTGGGCTGGTGGCACCTCGGGCACTCCCCCAGGTTCGGCGCGACAAGTTTCCAGTTGGCCGAGCGGCTGCCCTGCCGGGCCTTGGACGTCTTCCTCTTTGGGACCGCCACTTCTATTCCCCCCGCTCCTTGGCTTCGAGCAGCTTCTTCAGCGAAAGAAAGCGGGGATCCGCCTCTTCCGCCCGACAGCCGCAAGGACTCTCCTCAAGATTGGCTCCGCAGACCAGGCACAGCCCGGGACAATCCTCCCGGCACACCGGCTTCATCGGCAACTCCAGGACCAGGGCCTCAAAAGCCGGGAAGGCCAGGTCGATGCTGTCGTGGCTGAACGGCAGAGGCGCCTCGGACCACTCGGGGCCCTCGCCCCCGTCGCGCTCATCGCGGGACCGGGACGCCAGGGAGACCTGACGCTCGCGGCGTTCCCGCCACCGGCGGCTCCCGCCGTCGACGCCTTGGCCCCCGCTCGCGCGGGAAGCGGCGTCACCGGATCCTTCTTCGACCTCTCGGTACTCCCGCGCCAGCTCGGCCCGGACCGGAAGCGCGAACGGCTTCAGACACCGGCCGCAGACGAGCCCGACCTCGGCGTCCACCCGGCCCCCGATGAACACGGTCTCACCGGTAAAGAGAGCGCGGCCTTCGACGGTGACCGGCCCGAACGACACCCCGTCGGGAAGGTCGGGGGAAGAAGAGCTACCGGTCAGACGGAAATCGAGACTCTGCCCGGCCTCCCGCCCGAGGTCGGCGACACTGAGGAGGAGACTCATCGCTTAAACGCCACCCAAAGGACCTGCTCCAGCGCGGGCGGCAAGTCCGCCCTATTATAGTCGGGCCCGTTTTTGCCTGTCAAGGAAGCCAGGGCCGCGAGCGCCTCCTCCAGCGTGCCCACGGCGACGAGCCGGAACTCCACGAGGCGCTGGTCGGCCACGGCCAGCCGCGCTTCCTCGTAGTCTTCGTCGGGCACCAGGAAGAAAGACGCCCCGGCCGCCGCGGCGCCCGCGATCTTGAGGTCGATGCCCCCGACCGGCCCCACCTCGCCGCCCGGGCCGATGGTCCCGCTCCCGGCGATGACCCGGCCCAGGGTCAGGTCGCCGGGCGTGAAGTCGTCGATGATCTCCAGGGTCAGCATGAGACCGCCCGACGGGCCGCCGATGTCCCCCTCCGGGAAGCTGACCGGCACGGGCGGATCGGTCCGCAGGTTGGCGGCCCCGAGGGCCAGCCCAAACAACGGCCAGGCGTAGAAATCATCGGCGGTCATGCCTACTCTGACCGTAACCGGCCGGCCGTCGCGGGACAGGCGTAGGGTGAGTTCCGGGGGCGCCGCGTCAGGCCTCAGGCTCGCGTAGGCGTCGAGGACGCCCCGCTCGAAGTCGTCCGACATGACCACCGCGGCCGCCCGCTCGCCGAGGGACCAGGCCACGAGGACGTCGCCCGCCTTGACCTGGGCGGCGGCCGAGCTCGACCTCGAGACGAAGAAGACCTCCGCCCCGTCGGAGACGAGCCTGGTCTCCCGTCCCAGGTACGACCAGGCCTCGGAAGCCGCGGCCAGCTGGCTCTCGGCCATGGCCGCGAAGCTCCACTGGTCGTAGGCCTCGTCGTCCATGCCTTCCGGAACCAGGTACGAGCGAGGCGCCAGCCTGACGAGCGGACGGGTGACCAGCCGCCAGAGTTCGAAAGGGGTGGCCGGCGCGGCCTCGATCGTGGTGAGGAGGAACCGGCCCTCCCCTGGCCCTCCCGGCGCGACGGCCGGGCCGTCGGGCACGACGAGAGTGGCCACGTCGGGCGCCGGCCCGGGGAACAGGGTGAAGTAGCGGACGGGGATGGCGACCCCGAAGACCGTGTAGACCACAGCGGCGACCAGGAGGAGCGCGGCCAGGGGACGCCACCGCCGCCGCACCGCGTCGGCCAATCGCCTTCCGGACGCTAGGGGGAACCTGCGCACCAGACAACCTCCCTGGCCGCCGTCGGGACGGTGGTCACCGGGACCGTGCCGTTAGGCTTTCCCGCCGAACTTCTCCTTCAGCCGGTCCGCCACCCGGTCCGGGACGAGCTGCCGGACACACCCACCGAAGCTCGCCACTTCCTTCACGAGGCTGGAGCTCAAAAAGGAGTACTCGTTCGAGGTCATCATGAAGACCGTCTCCAGGGCCGGCGCCAGCTTCTTGTTCATCCGGGCCATCTGGAACTCGGCCTCGAAGTCGGAAATGACGCGCAGGCCCCGGACGATGGCCTGAGCCCCCTTGGCGGTCGCGTAGTCCGTCAGGAGGCCGGAGGACGAGTCCACCGTGACGTTGGGCACATGGCTCGTGCACTCTCGGAGCATGGCGGCTCTCTCGTCGGTGGTGAAGAGCGGGGCCTTCTGGGGGTTGGTGAAGATGACCACGATGACCTGGTCGAAGATACGGGACGCTCTCTCGATGATGTCCACGTGGCCGAGCGTGACAGGGTCGAAGCTGCCCGGGCAGATCGCCAGACGCAAGGGATCGCCTCCCCGGAGCGTGTGGGAGCAGGGAGATTATAGCATGGAGGCTCCGGCCGGAACAGGTTTCGGCCGAATTGCCGCACGACTCGCGGTACGGTCACTGCAGGTAGTCGGTGAAGTCGTCGCGGGCGAGGTCGATCCGCGGGTGCAAGGCGGCGTTGAGGGCTCCGGCCAGGACCTTGGACATCTCCAGGATGAGGACGTCGATCTCCTTGGGGGTGACCATGAGGTCGCCGACCGACGGCGCCAGCACCTCGTCAATGAGTTCCCGCCGGCTGTCCGAGTCCATCTCCCGCAAGATCTCGTAGAACTGCGCCCGCCCCCGGAACTTCTCGACCAGGAGTTCGATGGTGTCGTAGGCGATGGTCGAGGCGTGGACGACGGTCGGCACGCCGATGGCGATGACCGGCACGCCCAGGGTCTCCTTCGTGATGGCCAGCCGCTTGTTCCCCACGCCTGAACCGGGATGGATGCCCGTGTCGGCCAGTTGGATGGTCGTGAGGATCCGCTCGGCCGACTTGGCGGCCAGGGCGTCGATGGCCACGACCACGTCGGGTTTGATGCGTTCGGTGATGGCCCAGATGATCTCCCCGGTCTCGATGCCGGTGAGGCCCATGACGCCGGGCGCGACGGCCGCGACCGAGCGCAGCCCGCCCTTGAGTTCCGGGGGCACGTAATCGTGAAGGTGCCTGGTGATGAGGAGTTGCCCCACGACCCGGGGGCCCAGGGAGTCCGGCGTGGATTGCCAGTTCCCGAGCCCGGCGACAAAGATCTCGGCCCCGTCGTCCAAGGGCATCAGGTTGTGGAGTTCACGGACGAAGGTCTGCGCCACCTCCTCCTGGATGGGCCGTGAACGTTTGAGGAGCCCCGGGGCTTCGATGGTGACGTAGTGGCCGGGAGGCTTCCCCATCAGTTCGGACGCCTCCGGCGTGCTGACGTGCACCCGGGTCACGTGGCACTCCGAGGTCCTGGCCTCCTCGACGTCCACCCCCGGGATGCGGGCGCGCCGCCTTCCCTCGATGAACTCCCGGGCCTCGTCGGCCAGGTCTGTCCGGAACGGAACCTCCATACCGCACCCCCTGGCAAAAAAAGGGCGGTCCTGCCGGACCGCCAGTGGGAGAGGAGAAACCGGAGGAAGAGCCTCTGGGGGAGGGTTGCCCGCATCCTCCAAACGTCTTCCCCGGGCTAGTATGGACTGGGCAAAGACGGGATATGCGGAGGAAAGCAGGGAGCGTCACTCCACCGAGATGAGGTAGTGATAGAGGGGTTGCCCGCCGCGATGGACCTCTATCTCGTGCTCGGGCGCCACTTTCCGCAGCCGGTTCCCGGCCCGGGCGGCATCCTTGTCCGTCACGTCGTGGCCGTAGAACACGGTCACGATCTCGGTGCTCTCACCGGTCATCCGCTTGACCAGGTCGCACAGCACACCCGGGGCGTCCCGGCCCACGGTGACGATCTCGTCGTCGACCAGCCCGATGAAGTCGCCCCCCTTGATCTCGATGTCCTTGTACCGGGAGGAACGGACGGCCCGGGTCACCTCGCCCGACTTCACCGCCGCCAGGGCCTGCTCCATCCGGGCCAGGTTCTTCTCGGCGTCCCAAGCCCGGTTGAGGGCGACCAGAGCGGCGATGCCCTGGGGGATGGACTTGGTCGGGACGACGCGGACCGTCTTCTTGGTGAGTTCGATGGTCAGCTTGGCCGCCATCTGGATGTTGCCGTTGTTGGGCAGGATGAGGATCTCCTGGGACGGCAGGGTCTCTAGGGCCCGCAGGAGGTCTTCGGTGCTGGGGTTCATCGTCTGGCCGCCGCTGACGACGATGTCGGAGCCGAGGTTCCGGAAGATGCCCTCGAGACCGTCACCCGACGCGACGGCGACCACGCCGGGCCCCTTGACCGGGGCGCCGGCCCGCAACTCCGGCAGACTCAGAACCCCGGCCGGAACGCCGAAGCCGGACGAAGCGCCGCCGGCCTGACCGGCGGGAGGGCGCACGGGCAGGTGAGCCTGGGAGACCTGCGAACGGGCGGAGTCGGGAGAGGCGACGGCCTGGCGCGCGCGCTGGACCGCCAGAGACTGCTCCCGCATGTTCTCGACCGAGGCCTCGACGATCTCCCCGTGCAGAAGGCAAGTCGCCAGGGCCCGGTGGGGTTCGTTGGTGTGGACGTGGACCTTGACCAGGTGGGGGTCGCCCACAACGAGCAGGGAGTCTCCCAAAGGCTCGAGTTGGGCGCGGATGCGGTCCACGGCGAGCCGGGAACCCCGGATCAGGAGCTGGGTGTCGTAGGCGTACTGAATCTCCTCCAGGCGGCCGGCCGGGGCCGAGAGAGCGCCGCTTAGCGGTCCGGCGACACCGAGCGGTCCGGCGACACCGAGCGGTCCCGTGACCGAGAGCAGGCCGGCGGCGGCCGGTCTGGCGTCAGGTCTGGCTTCGCCCGCCGCCTCCCCCGCGACCACTTCACCGCGGAGACTCCCCAGCGCGCCTTCGAGGAGATGGCAAAGGCCCATGCCTCCCGCGTCGACCACTCCGGCCTCTTTCAAGACCGGCAGCATGTCCGGCGTCCGGTCCAAGACCTCTCGCCCGGTGACCTGGGCGGCCTCCATCGTCTCGACGAGGCCGGCGCCCTTTCGGGCCGCCTGAAGCGCCGCCCGGGCCATTTCCCGCGACACCGTGAGCATGGTCCCCTCGACCGGCTTCATGACCGCCTTGTAGGCCGTCTCCACGCCTTCCTGCATGGCCCAGGCCACTTGCAGCGGAGTCGCCGAACGCATCTCCCCGAGGCTCTTGCCCATGCCCCGGAAGAGCTGCGAGAGGATGACCCCCGAGTTGCCGCGGGCGCCCATGAGCGAACCGAGGGACAGGGCCTTGATCGTCTCCCCCAGCGAGGAGGAGGCCACCTTGTCCATCTCCCGGATCGCGGCCGCCACCGTCAGGCACATGTTTGTCCCGGTGTCGCCGTCGGGGACCGGAAAGACGTTCAGGGCGTTGACCGCCTCCTTGTTGCTGTCCAGGCGGAGCGCGGCCGTGCCCATCATGGCCCTAAGTTGTTTACCCGTGAGCAACGAATCGTCGTTCAAGAAGTTTCCTCCCCGGTCTACCGCTCGCCGATGGCCCGGACGCCCTGCACGCTGATGTTGACACCCCAGACAGGCATCCCGGTGCTCTGCTCGACTCTGTAGCGGACCTGACTAGAGACGTTGTGCGCCACCTCGGAGATGCGTGTGCCGTAGCCCACGATGACGTTGAGATCGATGCGGATGCCGTCCTCCTTGAAGGAGACGACGACGCCCCGGCTCAGGTTCTCACGGCCCAGGAGTTCGGCGATGCCGTCCTTGAAGCGACGGGCGGCCATGCCGACGATGCCGTAGCACTCGGTCGCGGCCAGTCCGGCGATGGTGGCGATGACCTCATCCGCGATGATGATCCTACCGAGCGGGGTTTTGGTTCCCGTCACGACAAGGCCTCTCTCCGAGCCCGAATTCCAGCCTAGCCAGCTCTTCCTGGCCAAGGATTGGCCCTTTTGTTTCGGTGACCCTCTCGGCATATCCTTCACACCACTCCTAGAACCTGGTCCCAATCCCGGCCACCCGCCGCGGGTCGCGCGTCCCCGTGTCGCGGGTCGCGCGTCGTTGCCAACCCCCGTGCGGCATGGTACAATGCTCGCTGTGTGTTCGGGCCGCCTGCGGCCCATTGTGAGTTTACTCCTTAGGCCCGGGAAACTTTCGCGGCCCAAGGCTCGGAGGTCAACAGCCATGCCGGGCAAGTGCGACGTTTGCGGCAAGACGCGGGGTGTCGGGAACGCCGTGAGCCACTCCAACGTGAAGACCAAGCGCACCTGGAGCCCGAACCTCCAGCGCGTCCGGGCGGTCGTCAACGGGCAGACGAAGAAGATCGACGTCTGCACGCGCTGCCTCCGCTCGGGTCTGGTCAAGCGGGCCCTCTAGGCGGGCCCGGGCAAGCGCCCCACGCGAAGCGAAGGCCGACCGGAAGCTCTTCCGGTCGGCCTTGTCCTTTCCCG
>CALMHV010000346.1 GCA_937863905.1 uncultured Bacillota bacterium | reverse complement strand
CCCCGGACGGCCCTTCGGTTGACCCGCTCGGGCCGCCCGTCCCGTCAGCGGCGGTCAGCCAGACCCGAAGTCTGACCGCCTGCAAGCTCCCGTAGCTGGTGGAAGACGGGTCGGACACCAGGTCCACCTCGGCGGCGGCCCGGGCCACGCCTGTTTCCCGAAGCGCGAGCGCCGCCACCTGGCTCTCCAGGCCGGCCCGCGTGGCCACCAGCGCCCTGTCGCGCGAAGCCTGCCGCAACGCGGCGCCCTGACCCAGGGGGTCGGCGGCTCCGGTCGCCCGTCCGGAGTCGGAGACTCGGAGACCGAGTTCCCAGGAGCCGATCCCGGCCAGGCTCTTGTCGAACAGGACGCCTCCCCCGAGAAGCCCGAGGATCGGCTTGGCCACTGCCAGCACGACGAAGAACCCGACCGCCACCCGGGCGAAGCGCTTCATTCCCGTCTCCGGAATGAGCATCTCCAGCGTCCCCGCCAAGAGCAGGACGATGACGATCTCCCGTATCCAGAGACGAATTCCCTCCGCCAGTCCGCTCAGACGCGCTTCCTCCCCGCCACTACCGCACGGCCGCCGCAGCCGTCGCCGCCCCGGCCACGATAGCCAGGGTGACAAGGAACATCACGGCCACGGCGCCGGCGACGACCGACATGAGAACGAGCGAGTTTCCAACGCTGTTGAGGCTCCCCACGAGTTCCCCCGCGCCCAGGGGCTGGACCACCGCCCCGGCCACGCGGTAGACGACCACCAGCGAGACGACCTTGAGGAGAGGAAAGACCGTGAACGAGACTACGGCCAGAGCCCCCACCACGCCAACCACGTTCTTGAGCACGAGCGAACTGCCCAGGACCACCTCGACCGCGTCGGCCAGCACCTTTCCGATGAACGGGATGAGGTTGGAGGCGGCGAACTTGGCGGCCTTGAGCGCCGCGCCGTCGAAGACCGCGCCCATCGCCCCGTACGCGCTGACCAGGCCAAGAAAGAGGGCCAGGAGGACACCTGTCGCCACGATCGAGGCCTGTCGGAGAAGATCGACCAGGGCCGTCAGTTTGAAGCGGGTGAAGGCCCGGCAGACCAGGTCGACGCAGGCGGCGCAGACGATGACCGGGAGGATGACGTTGCGGATGATGGCCGCGATGAACTCCATCGACACCACCAGGACCGGGTTGAAGAGACCGGCCGTCGTGACCGCCCCGAGCCCGGCGAGAAGGGTGATCATCACCGGGAGCATGGCCTGCATGAAGTCGACCAACTGATCGATGATGCCCTGGCAGACCCGCATGGCGACCACGAAACCACCCGCGGCCAGGACGATGAGGACCAGGTTGCAGACGCCGAAAGCCAGTTCCCCGATCTCCTGGGAGGCGAACGCGCTCTGAATGTTCTGGAGCAGCCCGCAGAGGATGGCCAGGATGACCAGGCGAGCCAGAAGGCCGCCCCCGGCCGCCACCTCCCGCCACAGGCGCGAACCGACCGCCGCCAGGAAGCCCCGGAAGGTGTACGGTCCTTCGCCCTTGATGAGCGAGGTGATGACGTCCTTCACGCGCAGGGGCGGGAGGTCCCCCTGCATCTCCCGGTTGAGCTCGTCGAGAAGACGCTCCACCTCCCCGAGGCCCAGGTCTCCCGCCTGCCGACCCACCTCGCTCTCGAGGTCGAGCGGGGAGTCCGCGGCGACCGTGGCCGCCATCGCCCGACCGGCCCCGCCGTGACCCGGCAGGAAGGCGACCACGACAAACGCCAAGACCAGGGCCAGACCGACCGCCCCGGCTCGGACCGGACGGCGGTGGCTCCCCGTCTCCATGGTCTCCCTCCTCCGCGCTGTCACAGGATCTTCAGGATGGTCTCCAGGATGGCCATCACGATCGGCATCGCCAGGACCAGGATGAGCACCTTGCCGGCCAGTTCCACCTTAGAGGCTATGGTGGTGTCCTCGGCGTCCCGACAGACCTGGGCCCCGATCTCGGCGATGTAGGCGATGCCCACTATCTTAAGAATGGTGTTCAGGTAAAGGCTGTCGACCCGGGCGCGCGAGGCCAGGTCCCGGAGGAAGTCGAGGATGGCCACGAGCCTCTGCGCCACCAGGAAGAAGACGGCGAGCCCCACCACCAGGGCGAGGAGCACGGCTATCTCCGGCCGCTGCTGCCGGATGACCAGGAGCAGCACGACCGACACGATGGCCAGGCCCACGACCTGCACTATCTCCACCAGGACCTCACCGCCCCCGGCGAAGGCGGCGCTCTCGCCCGCCTAGTAGAGTTGGAACATCGTCCTGACCGTCTCGAAGAGGTCGACCACCAGCTTGACCACGATGCCCAGCACCAGGGCGACCCCGGCCAGGGTCAGCAGCTGGGCCATCTCGTCCCGCTGGGACTGGCGCAGGACCACGGCCAAAACGGACACGATGATACCCACCGCCGCAATCTGGAAGACCAGGTTGATGTTCAAGGCCCGACCACCTCTTCAGAGCAGGACAATCCCCAGGGCCAAACCGCCCAGCACCCCGAGGTACCGCCACATCTTCTCCGACGCCCGCTGCTCGTCCCGGGCCTCGGTCTCCCGGACGGCGAGGCGGTCGCCGGCCAGGCGAAGGTGTCGCCGCTGGTCGTCCCGGTCGGTCAGGCCCAGGTGACTCGACAGGGCCAGGAGGACGTCCAGGTCGCCTACGACGAGCGCCGTCTGGGGGAAGACCTGGCGCAGGGCCGTCTCCCAGGCCTCCCCGGGGGAGAGCCCCTCCCCGGAACGGAGCGAGCAGGCCGTCCGCTCAAAGAACCGGCGGACCGGGACGGTCAGGCCTGAGGCGATCCTCTCCAAGGCGCCGGGCAGGGCCCCAAGCGCATAGGCGATCTCGCTCTCCAGAAGGTGCAGGCCTGTCCGGACCTGGCTCAGTTGACGCGTCCTGGCTCCGTAACTCGCCGCAACCAGGTTGCCGGCCATGGCCGAACAGGCGATGATGGCCAAGAAACCGACCAGCCTAAGCACGGGCCCAACCCCCAACGGCGGAGACGGCGCCGCTCCCCGACCCGTCAGCGGTGGTCTCGACCGCCTCGATCGTTCCCGGCCCGTGGCGGCGGCTGAGAACCACGAAGACCTCGAAGAGGCCCGACCGGATGATGTCGCGGAGCATGGGCCGGGCGGCAAGGTCGCTCAGCGAGTGCCCGTGGGCCGTGGCCAGGACAGCCGCCCCGGACGCGGCCGCCTCGCCCAGAGCGAGGGCGTCCTCCGGCCGGCCGACCTCGTCGGCCGCGATGATCTCCGGTGACATCGCCCGGAGAAGCAGAAAGACCCCCTGGGCTTTCGGACAGGCGTCCAGGACGTCGGTGCGCAGGCCGACGTCGCGTTGCGGGACCCCTTCGTAGCAGGCCGCCACCTCGGACCTTTCGTCCACCAAACCCACCCGGAAACCGCGCAGTCTCATCTCGGGCACGCCGTCGCTCAGGAGGCGCACGAGGTCGCGCAGGAACGTCGTCTTGCCGCACCCGGGAGGGGAAACGATGAGGGCGCTGCGTGGGCGACCGGCCCGGCCGATGACCGCTCCCAGGACGCCTCTGGCGGCCCCCCTCACCTCCCTGGAGAGCCGGAAGCTGAGCCCGGCCACGTGAGTGAGAGTGCGCAGGTGTCCGTTCTCAAGCAGGGCCCGCCCGACCAGGCCGACGCGGTGCCCCCCCGGGATGGTGACGTAGCCGTTCCTGAACTCCTCTTCCAGGGCGTAGACCGACCCCTGGCTGACAAGGCTCAGGGTCCGCTGGGTGTCGTCGGCCGTGACCTGATACGCGGCGGAGACGTCGGCCGTTGGCAGCCCCAGCGGCGAAAGCCAGACATCGCCCCCGTTGGTGACCAAGGACAGCGGGCGACCGCGGCGGAGCCGCACTTCTTCGGCCCGGGCCCACAGGTCCGAGCCGAGCCGCTCCAAGGCGCGCCGCACCGCCGGGGCCAGATAGGGCAGGATTTCGTCACGGGACGGCGGGCGAATGGTCACGGACCCGGGCAGCGCGGCGGACGCGACGGAAGGGCCGTCCGGCCCGGTAGGGCGCGGCGGCGCGGACAAAGCAGGTTGGGTGGCCGCGGCATCAAGGGGGGACACGGCGTTCGCTCCCGGAGAGAAGTCCAGGCAGCCCCTGGCTCACCCCATTGCTATGGGACAGGCACTCCCTTTATGCGGAGGGCTCGGAGGGGCGGCGCGCGTGGCGGTGCGACCCTGGCCCGGGTCGCGTCGGTGACCGCCCCGCCCGCCGGGAGGGACGCCGCGCCGCGGTGTAGTGACGGGGCGCAATCTCCTGCTCGTCCACGGGCAGCCATTCCCCGGCCGACGGCTGCTCCCTGACCCGGACGACCTCGCCGCAGTTGGGGCAGGTGATGCCCATCTCGCGGGGGCCTTCGTCCGGGAGGCCCTCCGCGTCGGGAGCGCCGGTCATATCCGCCTGGACGAAGACATCCTCCCCGCAGCGAGGGCACTCGCAGCCTACAAAGACGGGGCGGTCGGGGACCTCCGGGGCCGCGACCGGACCGACGGGCGAGATCCACCGATGCGGCGCCTGGGGCGTCACGCTTTCGGCCAGACTTGGCTCCGTGAGGCCTTGGGTCTCTGGGGCGCTGAGCCTCCAGACCTGCCTGGCCATGTCCTCCAGGAGCCCGAGGACTCCTTCCAGGACGCGGCCTTCTTCGGACGTCGTCCCTAGGTCGAGCCCGCGCACCAGACCGCTCAGGTACGCCGCCCGGCTGACCAGGTCGGCTCCTTCCCCCGCGTCCTCCACCCCACTCGCCTCCCGCGGCTAATATGGCCTGGGAAGACAAACGTAACCAAGGAAGTTGCGGGCCGCCCCGGCCCCGCGAACACGGATGGGCTCCTCAAGAATGGTTAGAGGGTCTGCGAGAGGGGAATATACCTTTAGCATCAGCTAAGGAGGCGTTATAACTGACAACCTTCCACATCATCCACATCGTCGTGGGGGCCTGGCTGGTCGCGGCGCCCCTCCTGGGCATCTTCACCACCCAGAGTTCGCTCCTCATGAACAACATCATCGTCGGGGCCGTAGTGGCCCTCTACAACGCATGGTTCCTGTTCATGAGGGGCAACGTGGACGCCAGGACCCGCTGACGACGGGACGGCCGTCCTAAGGTTTCCGCGGAGGGCGAAGACAGACGACGGTCAAGGCAAGAAGCGGGCCGGGAGGCCCGCTTCTTGCCGTCCGCAGCCGCGGACGGTCTCCCCCGGCCTCCGCCGGCACCAGGTGTCAAAGACGGCCCCGCTGCTCCCCCAGCACCCGCGCGAGCGCGCCTACGGCGTCCTCGGCCCCCTCGCCCTCGGCTCGGACCAGCAATTCCTCGCCGTCCTTCACGCCCAGAGCGAGAACCTCGAGGATGCTCTTGGCGTTGGCCGCGCGGGCGCCGCAGGCGAAGGTCACCGCGCAAGCGTGCCGCCTAGCCTCCGCCACCAGCGCCGCCGCCGGCCCGGCATGCAGGCCGCCCCCGGTCCGGATCACGACGCGCGCTTCAGCCATCGCCGGTGCCCCCCTCGGCGGGCCTGGCCGTCAGGAGTCGCTTGGCCAGAATCGCGGCCTCGCGGCGTGAGACGGTCCGCACCACCTCTTTGACCTCCGGGACCAAAGGCGGGGCCACGCTCAGTTCACCGACGCCCAGGCCCACGAGGAGCGGAATGGCTCGCGGGTCCGCCGCGAGTTCCCCGCACACGGCGACGGGCTTGCCCGCCCGCCGTGCCGCGTCGGCCACGGCGGCGACGAGGCGCAAGACGGTCGGAATCGCGACCTCGGCCGGGCCGGGCGTGAGCCGCGCGAGGTCGTTCGTTCCGAGGCTCACGAAGTCGACCTCGCGGAGCAGAAGGCCTATGAGCGCCACGGCGGATGGGACCTCGATCATGAGGCCGACCTTCACCTCCCCGCGAACCACGCCGCGGGCGTCGAGCTCGGCCGCGGCCCGGGCCAGGAGCGCCTTGGCCGCCACGACATCGGCCAGATTGGCGACCATCGGGAACAGGACGCGGACCTCGGCCTCGCCGGGGCGCCGCACCCCCGCCCGACCGTCCTCCCCCGCGCCCGCCGCCGCCCGAAGGACAGCGCGGAGCTGGGCCAGAAACACGTCCTCGTGCCCCGAGGCCGGTTGAGAACTCCGCCCGCCGGCGAGCCTGACCGCCCGGCCCCCACTCGCGACCAGGTTCAGGGCCTTGTCGTCACCCGCGTCGAGAGTGCGGATGACCACCGGCCTCGGGGCCAGGCAACGGATGACCTCGCCGTAGACCCCGCACTGCTCGTCCTCGCCGGGCAAGCTGGCCCGGCCCATGAAGAAGACCTCCGTGCGGAAGAGGCCGATGCCGTCCGCGCCGTTCAAGAACGCTGTTTCGGCCTCGTCCGGTGTCCCGATGTTGGCCGCCACCCGAATACGGTGTCCATCCGTCGTGATGGCGGGCAGGTGGGCCCTCGACCGAAGGCCCTCGCGCCACTCCCGCCGGGAAGCCTGCCGCGCCCGCCAGTCCTCCGCCTCGACCGGGTCCGGGCCGACCACCACCTCACCGGAGGCCCCGTCGGCGGCCACCACGTCCCCCTCACGAATCAGCTCGCACGCCGAAGGCACGCCGGCGACCGCCGGCAGGCCGAGGCTCCGCGCCAGGATAGATGCGTGCGAGGTCGGGCTGCCGGCCTGGGTGACGAGCCCGAGAACCTTCTCCCGGTCGAGGGCGACGATGTCGGATGGCAGGAGTTCCTCCGCGACGACCAGGACCGGGTGGTCGAAGCTGGGCAGAGACGGCCCCGGACGCTCGGCCAGGGCGTCCAGCACCCGACCGACCACATCGGCCACATCCGCCGCCCGGGCCCGCCAAGACTCGTCCGGGACGGCTCGCAACAAGGCCGCGGCGCACTCGGCGCCCGCCCTTTCCAGGGCCTCCTCGGCGCTCAGGCCCCCGGTCCGGATGGCCTCCTCCGCCCGGCCAACAAGGTTCGGGTCGTCGAGCATGAGGAGTTGGGCCTCGAAGATGCCGGCCTCGGCCCGGGTCAGGGTCCGACCCGCCTGCCGGACTATCTCGCGGGTCCCCTCCCGCGCCACCGCCGCGGCGGCGCTGAGACGCTCGACCTCACCCCGGCAGGAGCCTGCCGCCGCGACCGCCCTACCGGCCTGCCCGCGTCGGGGCCAGAGGTAGGCCGGCCCGATAGCGATACCCGGGGCCGCGCCCTGCCCCGCAAACCGTCGGCCGGGGCTCACGGCGTGACCTGCCTGACCTCGACCTCCGGGAGCAGGCGGGCCACATCGCCCGGTCGCACGTCCCCGGCCGTCTCCGTCAGGGCGTTGGCGGCCCCCGCCGCCACTCCCAGCCTGAGGGCGTCCGCCACGGCGTCGCCCCGCTCCAGGGCCACGATCACTCCGGCGACCAGGGCGTCGCCCGACCCCACCGGGTTCACGATTCTCTTGAGTTCCACGGTCGCGTGCCACAGTTCCGCGCCCCGGCAGGCGACGACTCCCAGGCGCCCGAGGGACAGGACGGCAAGCTCGCAGTCCTCCGCGAACCGCGCCGCCAGGCGGAGGGCCGCGACCACAGGGTCGCCGCGGGCGGGGCTCGTCCGGGCGGGATCGGGGTCGGCCGGGCCGAGGCCCAGGGCCTTGGCCAAGGTCGCCGCCTCTGCGACGTTGGGTTTGAGCATGAAAGGTCTGGCCCTGACCCCCTCCACCAGGGCCGGGCCGCTCGTGTCCAGAACCGCCCGCACCCCGCGGCGCCGGGCTAGTTCCACCAGCCTGGCGTAGGCGTCGGCCGGAAGGCCGGGCGGAAGGCTTCCCGCGAAGACACAGAACGAAGCGCCGTCCAGGAGCCGTTCAAGATGGCCGGCGAAGCCCGCGGATTCCGCGGCCGAGATGGGCCCGCCCGGCTCGCGGAACTCGGTCGCGGCGCCGGCGGTCCGGTCGACCACGGCCAGGGTCGTCCGCGAGTCGGCCCGAATGGGATGGAAGGCTGTCTCGATGCCCTCGCCCGCCAAACCCTCCACGATGGCCCGCCCGGTCGGCCCGCCGGCCAGCCCGGTCGCCACGACCCTCCCGCCCAGGGCCGCCACGACCCGGGCCACGTTGATGCCCTTGCCCCCGGCGCAACCGTGCCTGTCGGCCACGACGTGCGTCTCCCCAGGGCGGAGGCCGTCGACGAAGTAGGTCTTGTCCCAGGCCGCGTTCAGGGTCACGGTGATAATCATGGCTTGTGATCCTCCCACTCCGCCGGGCCAACATCCGGCAGGTCCAGTCTACCTGGGCCCTGCGGGCCTGTCGAGCCGTGGGCCGGCCGAGTGTGCCAACGGGCCCGCTG